>JANXRR010000194.1 GCA_025356795.1 Bacteroidia bacterium | reverse complement strand
GATAGAAGATATCTCCATCCTGCGGGGCATACCGGGCATGGAAGTATTTGCTCCTGCCGATGAAGAAGATATGTTGATCATGCTTCCACAAATATGGAACTCTGCCTCTCCTTCGTATGTGCGTGCAAACATTGCAAAGTCAGCGATAAGCCATTCAAAAGAGTTTACTATTGGCAAAGCAGAAGTGATAGCCAAAGGTTCTGATATTACTTTCTTAGTCTACGGAATGCTTTTTCCTCATGTGCTAGAAGCCAAAACAATTCTAGAGAAACAAGGCCTCTCCGTTGGTTTAGTCAACATGCGTTGCCTAAAGCCAGTAGATGAACAAGTGATCTTACATTCGGTGGCAAATTCCGCAGTTGTAATTGCTGTAGAAGATCATTTTAAAATTGGCGGCCTGTATACCATTATGGCCGAGGTTTTATTGAAGCATCAACAAACTGGCAATGTCCAATCATTTTCATTAGGCGAAAAGTGGTTCAAGCCTGGAAGATTGAATGCGGTACTTGAATTTGAAAATTTCACTGGCGCGAAAATCAGTCAACGTGCATTAGCAGTTTTAAAATCGTCTGTTTCACCATCACTTTCTTAAACGCATACCATGAGCAATTCAGGATATCCCATAATAGAAGAATCAAATAAACTTTTCCAAAGAGCAAGTAAAATCATGTTTCCCGTTACACAGACAATGGCCAAGGGGCCATCTCAGTACGTGAATGGTGTAGCACCAAAATATATTAAGCGAGCTAAAGATGGCCATGTGTGGGATGTGGATGGAAACGAATATATTGATTACAATATGGGGATCGGCCCCATATCATTGGGTTATAATTACAAAGTGGTTGACGATGCCATTATTGCTCAATTGAAAGATGGCATTACGTTTTCGCTCATGCACCCGCTAGAAGTTGAATTAAGTGAATTGATTCATGAAATTATTCCCAATGCAGAAGGCATTCGTATTGCAAAAACAGGTGCAGAGGTTTGCAGTGCTGCCGTTCGTGCATCGCGCGCCTTCACTGGAAGAAGTAAAGTGGTTTGTTGCGGTTATCATGGCTGGCACGATTGGTATATTGGAACCACCAGCAGAGCAGAAGGTATTCCTCAAGAAGTACGTGAACTAACAGCTACTTTTGAATATAATAATATTGAGTCACTCAAGAGCAAATTGACCGAAGATGTTGCTTGTGTTATTTTAGAGCCTTTCATTTTTGAAGCGCCTAAGAATGATTTCTTGCGAGAGGTTCAAAAACTTTGCAAAGCCAATGGCAGCTTATTGATTTTCGATGAAATGTGGACAGGGTTTAGGGTAGCCATTGGTGGTGCTCAAGAATATTTTGGTATCACCCCGGATTTGGCAGTGTATTCAAAGGCATTTGCTAACGGCATGCCAATTGCGTTATTAACGGGCCGCAAAGATGTGCTTCAACACTTTGAACGCGATGTTTTCTTCTATTCTACTTTTGGAGGTGAAGCATTGTCAATGGCTGCTGCTATTGCTACCATCAATGAAATGAGAACCAAGAATGTTCCTCAAGAACTGGCAGCAACAGGTAAAAAATTAAAAGACGGATATAATGCCTTAGCAGCAAAATATGAACTGGCTTCAATAACGGCATGCACAGGTTTTGATTGTAGAACCATTATCACATTTAATGCATCTGCAGGCGACCCGTTGATCATGAAGTCATTTGTACAGCAAGAAATGATTAAGCGTGGAATTTTATGGGGAGGTTTCCATAATGTTTGCTTTACACACACGCAAGAAGATATAGATATGACATTGAAAGCCTATGATGAAGTATTGCCTTTGCTTGCTGACGGATTAAAGAAAAACGAATTGGCTTTCTTATTAAGAGGCAAGCCAGTAGAGGCGGTGTTTAGAAAAGTAGGTGACGTACAAAAGAGTTTCAATGAAAAAGCAGTTTTAAAATAAATATTTTAACGAAACCTCAAATGTCTTTTCGCGTTCGTACAAAGACTTTTGAAAGTTAAAGAATTAGAAATGGATATTTTTTCACTTGAAGGTAAGGTGGCAATTGTTACAGGTGCTTGCGGCCTCATTGGTAAAAAGCATTGCGAAGCATTGGCCCATGCGGGAGCAAGCGTAGTGGTAGCGGATATTAATGAAATTGCATGCATTGCTTTTGCGAAAGAATTAGGAGAAAAGCATTTGGGAGTTTCAGTTAATGTGACTGAGGAATCTTCATTGAAATCCGCAAAGGAAAAAATACTGTCTCGCTATGGAAGAATAGATGTGCTTGTAAATAATGCGGCCATCAATGACATGTTTGAGAATCCAAGCCTGGCATTAGAACAATCCATGTTTGAAAATTACCCGGTGGATATGTGGAAGAAATCTTTAGAGGTAAATGTAACTGGTGTATTCTTATGCAGTCAGATATTCGGTTCCGTTATGGCCGAAGCGGGCAGCGGTTCTATTATCAATGTTGCCTCTACCTATGGTATCACCGCTCCTGATCAAAACTTATACAAAGATGAAAAAGGAGTGCAGAAATTTTATAAGTCTGCATCCTATCCAACCACAAAAGGTGCTGTCATAAGTTTTACAAGATTCTTAGCTGCCTATTGGGGTAATAAAGGAATTCGTGTAAACACGCTTTCACCTGGCGGAGTGGAAAACAATCAGGATGATTTTTTTGTTGAAAACTATAGTAAACGAACCGTGTTGGGAAGAATGGCTAAGAATTCTGATTATCAAGGTGCCATTGTATTTTTAGCAAGCAATGCCTCCTCTTATATGTCAGGAGCGAATTTGGTGGTAGATGGTGGATGGACTATAATTTAAGGTAGGATTTTAGAAGTATGATTTAAGAATATGGAAGAAGGTAAATCAACAATCAAAAATCTGACATCTAATTTAACGGATGAAGAAGTAACCAAGCGAGTAAAGAAAATAAAAATACTTTTTACTGACGTAGATGGAGTTCTTACCGACAATGGAGTTTATTATTCTGCTCAAGGTGAGGAGCTGAAGCGTTTTTCTTTTCGCGATGGAATGGGAGTGGAGCGATTACGAAAGCTTGCTGATATTGAAACCGGAATCATCACACGTGAAAATTCCATGCCCGTAGCAAAGCGTGCTGAAAAATTAAAGATCAAGCAGTTGCACATGGGTGTTCAAGATAAGCAGCTCAAGTTGAAAGAGATTTTACAAGAGCTTAACATCAAAGCACACGAAGTGGCTTATATTGGAGATGATGTAAATGATTTTGAGATTATGAAACAAGCTGGATTAACTGCATGCCCTGGAGATGCCATGTTTATGATCAAAGAGATTG
>JANXRR010000468.1 GCA_025356795.1 Bacteroidia bacterium | reverse complement strand
GGTTTTACGACAACTTCTGGTAAGCAATTTCCCCCAATGTTCCAGCAACCGGAATAATCGCTTAAGTCAATGTAATAAGCTTTTACTGGCTTGGGTACAGAAAGAAATGAAAGTGTCAAACAGAACGTGGCTGCACTCAGCAAAACAACTTTACGGATTGATTTTCATGTTTTTGTTTTAATAAGGAAAAAGAACATATCTCATAGAATCAAATGCTGCAACTAAATTATAGTACTGGAAAAGTAGATAGGTTATGAAAAAGAATGAATTATTGACTCATTATATTTGATCACGCATTCTCTGAGTATCATTCTGTTTCTTTGCATCGATGGCAATAATTTTTAGAAATTAAAAATCTCGCGTTGAAAAAGGTTTAGTTTTAACTAATGTCTTAGATAAATAAATATAATCCATCACCCATCAAATGCAGCTTTGTTGCGGTTGTCCATTCTTATCGAGTACCATATTCGCACAGGAATTACCGATTACAGATGGCATAGGTAAGCCTGAATTTGCAGAATTTAGAAGTAGAATTGAAAAATACACATTAGGTAGTTCAATCGGTGGACAAGCTGTTGATCCACTTGATTGATAGGTCTGGCAGGTTTACCTAAACTTTTTATGGAAACAAAAAACGAAACTGAGCTTCTGCGGTATTTAAGAATTCGGCCGCGAAAGCAATCAGTAGAATTAGGGTTATTCAAGCTACGATTGCATTACCTCACCTTTATTTTTCTTACTACCCTTGAAAATATCAACGGCAAAAATCGCTTTAAATAAACACCCAATAATTCTTTTGATCCGCCAACATATACTTCGTCTTTTTTATTTTGTATTGCTTTAATAATTTTGATAGCACACTCTTTAGGCAACATGCCTCTGGCCGTGGTTTCATCCATCTCGTTCATCGCGGTTCCATCGCCTTTAAGCGCATTCAATGTAACATTAGTTCGTATCCAACCTGGGCAAATTAGCGTGACATAAATTTTTTTATTTTCCTGCCAAAGCTCCGCTCGTATTGAATCAAAAAATCCATGCAAAGCATGTTTGGCAGCAGCGTAACCGGAGCGATACGGTGTGCCAATAATACCCATAACACTACTTATCACTACAAAATGACCTGATTTATGTTTTATGAAATGAGGAAGAAGATATTTAGTTAATGCTAATGTTCCAAAATAATTGACCTCCATAATTTTTCTGTCCACCTCCAATGAAGTTTCTTTTGCCAAACTTCTCTGACTTATTCCACCATTGTTTATAAGCACATCGATGCGGCCAAAAATTTGAATAGCTGCTTCGGTGCAAAGTTTTAGCGTTACGGCTTCGGACAAATCGAGAGGAAGAATACGAATATTTGTTTGAGTTTTGGGAGAACAGTTACCTTTTACTTTTTCAAGTTCTTCTTTTCTGCGCGAAGATAAGATGAGTCGCGCTCCTCTGCTTGCTAGTTCATACGTTAGTGCTTCGCCAATTCCAGAAGATGCACCTGTAATCCAAACTATTTTACCAGCGATTTCATTCATACTGAAGAATAAAATTTTTAGATATACGAATCATTTTTTTTAAGAAGTAATCCGTTCATAAATTACAAAATCGAATGCATACGCATGTCTTGAATCAATTTGGTTATGATTAACTCTCGAAATTTCGAGCCACTCATTCTTATTAAATGAAGGAAAAAAAACATCTCCGCCAATTATTGATTTTATTTCTGTCAGGTAAAGTTTGCTGGCAACAGCTAGGGTTTGCTTATAAATTTCGGAACCTCCAATAACAAACACTTCTTTTTCATTAGCGTCATCCGCTATTTTAAGGGCTTCCGCGATGGATTTAACTAGTATACAATTTGGTGCAACAAAATCTTTTTGTCGTGTAACTACAATATTTGTTCGGTTGGGCAATGGTTTAAATTTCTCGGGAATAGAATCATAATTTTTTCTTCCTAAAATAACATGATGATTTCTTGTAGTCTGCATAAAATACTTCATATCATCTGGCAGCGACCAGGGTAGGTCATTCTTTTTTCCTATTACTTTATTTTCTGATAGCGCTGCAATGAGAGAGATAATCATTCGGGTTGTTGGTTGGTCTTTAGTAGTTGATGATAATTTTTACAGTTTATTCCCTCTAAAAAATTCATCTATTTTCATTCTTTTCTTACCCTCTGCCTGTAATTCTTCAATGGAAAGCCAACCGTCTAATGTTTTTATCCAAAGATAAGTTTTACTATCCGTTTTTAATGACCCAACTTTTGTGTTCACGTCTGTTGATTCTATCTTAATTAAGGATACTTTATAAATCTTGAAATTTTTATTTTCAATGAACGCCCATGCGGCCGGATAGGGGCTCAATCCACGCACAAAGTTTTTACTATTCTCACTCGTTTGATTCCAGTTTATTTCACATGTTTCTTTTTGAATTTTCGGAGCATGTTTTATTTTGGTGCTCTCATCTTGGGTAATGGATGGGTAATTGCCAGCTTCAATTGCTCTTACTGTTTTCAAAACTAATGTAGCACCTTTTATCATAAGTCTTTTGTATAAAGAACCAACATCATCATTTTCAGCTATTGGTTCTTTTTCTTGATAAATTATGGTGCCAGTATCAATTGCGTGCTTCAAAAAAAAAGTTGTTACTCCGGTTTCTATTTCGCCATTTATTATTGCCCAGTTAATGGGTGCCGCTCCCCTATACTGTGGTAGCAATGATCCATGTAAATTAAAAGAACCTAGCAAAGGCATGGCCCATATAACTTCGGGCAGCATTCTAAAAGCAACAATTATCTGAAGATTGGCCTGATATATTCTTAACTCTTCAATAAATTCTTCGGACTTTAAGTTAGTGGGTTGAAGCACGGGAATGTTATATTTCAATGCACATTCTTTTACGGGTGAAAATGCAAGCTTTTGACCGCGGCCCTGAGGTTTATCAGGAGCAGTTACAATTGCCACGGGGGAGAGTTTATTTTTAATTAATATTTCTAAGCTTGGCACTGCAAACTCAGGTGTTCCCATAAATATGATCCTTAGATTGTTCATCTTTAATCTCTTAAACTTTTTCTTAAATATTTTTTACAGATAGGGCACTCCCTCCAATCATGCCCTCTAGCTTTACAATATTGCCTTCCAAAATAGATTATCTGCAAATGTATTTTGTTCCATCGGCTTTCTGGAATAAGCCTTTTAAGATCCTGCTCAGTTTGCTCTACACTTTTTCCATTGGTGAGGCCCCAGCGATAAGCCAATCGGTGAATATGTGTATCCACGGGAAAAGCAGGAATGCCAAACCATTGCGTCATAACTACCGAGGCTGTCTTATGCCCTACAGCAGGCAATTCCTCCAACTCTTCAAAAGAATGAGGCACCTGGCCGCTATACTTATCGATAAGAATTTTTGAAAGCCCGTAAATTCCTTTCGATTTCATGGGTGATAAGCCGCAAGGTTTAATGATCTCTCGGATTTCTTCAATAGAGAGTTTAACCATGTCGTAAGGATTGTCTGCCTGTTTAAAAAGAAATGGTGTTATTTTATTGACACGTTCATCGGTGCATTGTGCTGATAACAAAACTGATATTAATAAGGTATAAGAATCTTTATGATGTAATGGTACTTCAGGATTGGGATAGAGTTTATCGAGAGTATCAAGTATGAAATTTACTTTGTCTTGCTTGGCCATAGTTGGCTAAAAAACTATTAACAATTTGCTTATAACTTTTGACTTATAAATTAGCTAAGGATACAACACATATTTCTTTCGTTTGATTTTATAAGTATCCAAATCTTTTTTCCAAGTTGCTTTTATTTCTTTTGCGGATAATCCTTTTTTGATTTGCTCTTTTAATAAAGCATTGCCAGCAAGTTTATCAAAATAACTAGTGAAAAATTTTTCCTTCGTGGGAAATGAGTTATACATCTCAATTAAATGTTTAAGCGAAACACCTTTCTCACCTTTCTCTTTTCTTAAATCTAGCCCGTAGCATATTTTATTTTCTAACAACGGACTTTTGGCCATGCCCTCAATACTTACAGGGGTGAATTGATAAGGCATATTTTTTAAATCGGGATGCCCCACTACTTCAAACGGATTTTGTGTCCCTCTTCCTAAACTCAATACGGTTCCTTCAAACAAACATGTAGATGGATACAGTGCTATGGCATGATCATTAGGTAAATTGGGCGATGGCCTAATGGAGAGTGAGTATGGCATGGCATGCGAATAATTTTTCATGGTGATAACTTTGAGCTCACAAGTTGCATGATTGGCTAACCAACCTTCGCCATTGATCATTAGTGCTAGTTCACCCGCTGTAAGTGCATGCACTATAGGAATGGGGTGCATACCTACGAATGATTTAAATTGCTCTTGTAACACGGGGCCATCAATGTAACTTCCATTTGGGTTAGGTCTGTCGAGCACAATAACTTTCTTTTTTTGCTCCGCGCAGGCTTCCATTAAATAGTGCAGTGAGCTGATGTAAGTAAAGAAACGAGCGCCAATATCTTGGATATCGAAAATCACTACATCCACAGAAGCTAGGTCTTCCACTCTGGGTTTCTTATTATTCCCATAGAGAGAAAGAATGGGCAAGCCAGTCTGCTTATCAATGCTATTATTTACTTCCTCTCCAGCATCGGCAGTGCCACGAAAGCCATGCTCGGGCGAAAATATTTTAGTGAGGCGGAAACCCAAACTTTTCAAAGTATCAGCTAAATGCTTTGACCCAACAACAGATGTTTGGTTTACAAGCAAGCCTATGCTTTTGTTTCCTACTTCAACTTTTAAGGCTTCTAATTGCTCGGCTCCAAGAATGATTTTATTTTTCTGTGAGAGTCCGTTCAAGAAACAGATCACCAATAAAAGAATTATTGCAATACTCTTTAAAAAAGTGTTCTTCATAATTGACGATTCAAGTTTGCTATATCTCCAAGGTTGGTCTATTTTGCATCTCCTTAAATCGGTTTTAAGTTACTAATAAATTGAACCTCTCGTATTTCATTTCCAAAAGAATCAGGCAGGCAAAAGGTGGAGGGTTTTCAACCGTTATTCATAAAATTGCTATTGTTAGCATTGCTATTGGCTTGGCGGCCGCTATCGTTTCGTTTTTGATAATGAAGGGTTTTCAGGAAACAGTGAAAGATAAGATTTATAGTTTTAGTGCTCATTTACTCGTAACTAAATACACGCTCAATAATTCAACCGAAGAGCAGCCTTTTGACTTTAGTATTGATCTCTATAACAATCCTTCACAATTTAATTTTATTGATAATGTTCAGGAGTTCATTCATAAGCCAGGGCTTATTAAAACCGAAAACGAAATATTAGGTGTGATATTGAAAGGCGTTGGAAAAAGTTTTGATGTAAATCGCTTCAAAGAAAACATTGTAGAAGGAAGGTTCATTCAATTTCCTGATTCTTCTTATTCACGAGAAGTGATGCTGAGTAAAAGTATAGCTGACAAGCTTGATATTAAAATAGGAGATGATGTAATGATCCATTTCTTTCAACGTCCTCCACGCTTTAGAAAACTTAAGTTGGTGGGTATTTATGAAACTAATCTTTCCGATTATTTTGATGCTAAAATTATCATAGGTGATATACGAATGGTGCAACGATTAAATAACTGGGGCGACAGTGTTGCTGGCGGATTACAAATTTACTTAAAACCAAATACTAATATAGAAGCAGCCGCCACAGCCATTGGCGAAAGTATGGATTATGATTTGTTCATTGAAAAAGTAGAAGATAAATACATTCAAGTATTTGAATGGTTAGCACTTATTTCGCGGCAGGTAGATATTTTGTTAGTAATTATTCTGATAGTAGTATGCGTGAATATGATTTCGGTGATTCTAATTTTGGTGATGGAGCGCACTTCTATGATTGGCTTATTAAAAGCCCTTGGCGCTAAGGATAAACTCATTCAAGCAATTTTTATTTTTAATGGAATAAGTCTGATTACGAAAGGCCTTATCTGGGGAAATATTGTAGGGCTGGGGATTTGTTTCCTTCAATCTCACTTTCATTTTTTTAAACTCAATGCTCATGATTATTATATGAGCTATGTGCCCATCGGGTGGGACTGGCAAATAATTCTTGTGTTAAACTTACTCGTTTTTATAGTGGTGGCTCTTATTCTTATTTTACCAACGGCTTTAATAGCGAAGATAAGTCCAATAAAAGCTATCCGTTTCGATTGATAATTGCTTGATTAATTTTTTTTACAAAGCCAGGACCTTCATAGATAAATCCCGTGTAAATTTGAATTAAGTCTGCACCCGCATCCAATTTATCCAAAGCATCTTGCGCGCTCATAATGCCGCCCACACCAATGATGGGATACGAGGGGCCTAAATTTTTGCGCAAGTAAGCAATTACTTCATTTGCTTTTGTTGCCAGTGGCTTTCCGCTGAGGCCTCCATTGCCCATTGCTGCAATTTCTTCAGCGGTGGTGGTAAGACCTTCTCTTGAAAGCGTGGTGTTCGTAGCAATAACACCATCCGTTTTAGTGAGTTTTAAAATTTCTATTACATCGTCTAGCTGACTGGTGGAAAGATCGGGTGCGATCTTTAAAAGAACTGGCTTTGATTTTTCTTTTTTGAAGTTTAGACTTCTTACGTGCATCAATAATTTTCGCAACGGTTCTTTTTCTTGCAGCTCTCTAAGCCCAGGTGTATTGGGAGAACTTACATTAACTACAAAATAATCGACAAAGGGATAGAGCGCTTCAAAACAAAATTCGTAATCATCAATAGCGTTTTCGTTTGGTGTGATTTTATTTTTGCCAATGTTTCCACCTATCATTATTCTGTGTTGTGCACTTGCCTTTTCCTGGGTTTGTGTCTTCACAAAACACATCATGGATAC
>JANXRR010000141.1 GCA_025356795.1 Bacteroidia bacterium | reverse complement strand
CCAGCGATTGAATCAATGTCAACAATAGGAGGGTGACTTTTAATATGTTCCGAGTTTTATCACTGAAAAGGAAGGAAAAAGTATGGATCAAATGAATGATGCTATTCTATTGTCTCCCTATGATTTTAAGACGGGCAGAAGACATGTAAAGGCATTGAGTTCCATTGAAGTAAAGCGAGCTAATTAATATGGAGCTAATTTTCCTCCCGATAGGTTTCTTTATCATCGCATTAGTCTATTCCTCTGTTGGCTTCGGTGGTGGCTCAAGCTATTTGGCTTTGTTGGCACTCGGCATTTTCTCATTGGCCTTTCCCGTGATTCGATCAACGGCCCTATTCTGCAATATCATTGTTGTTACCGGGGGTGCTATCATCTTTTATAAAGAAGGTATGCTCTTGTTTAAAGATGTGTGGCCCTATCTAATAAGTAGTATTCCGGCTGCCTACATAGGCGGTTTCTGGCCTATAAAAGAGCAGACATTTTTTATTCTCTTAGGAATAACGCTAGTACTAGTTCCTTTTCTGTTATGGTTTCAACCAAAAAAAAATGATCGAAGTAAAAAACCTGCAATTCCTGAAAATAATAGCGTAAAAGTTATTCTAGGAATTTCTATTGGTTTGCTTTCTGGTTTGGTTGGCATAGGTGGCGGTATTTTTCTATCACCAATTCTTCACTTCCTCCGATGGTCAGAAGCGCGAAAAATCTCTGCCTTAGCGAGTGTTTTTATTTTGGTAAATTCCATTAGTGGGTTAGCCGGACAATTTTATCGCGGTGTTCCTGAAATGAAGCTTTCTTTTTTGCTTCCTTTGCTTGTGGCAGTTTTTATTGGCGGACAAATTGGCTCGCGCTTAGGAGCACGAAAGTTTGACCCTCTTTATATTAAAAGAATCACTGCCGTACTTATCTTAATCGCTGGATTGAACATTTTAAAAGACCATTTATGATAAAGAAAATTGTTTCCTTCTTCATGTTTGCTTTGTTAAGTCATGCCGTGTTAGCACAAGAGCCGCCAAGGGTAAACCCCGTGATCAAAAAATTTGGGGGTGTTTTTGAAATACCGTATGCCGTGGAAAAGCCAGACCCTTCGCTGTTTTATAAGATAGTAATTGAGGTGCAAGATATGCGCAACAAACCAGAGGAGATCAACTGGGCGCTGTACACGTCAGCAAGATTGTTGAATCTTCATGTGATGAGCGGAGTTCCTTTAAACCATTTAGAGGTGATAATGGTTGTGCACGGTGAGGCTACCTATTCTGCTATGAATAACGAAGCGTACAAAGCCAAATACAAAGTGAACAATCCTAATCTCGATTTATTCAAAGAATTGCAAAGCGCAGGTGTGAAACTTTTTATTTGTGGGCAATCACTTATCAACCGCGAAGTAGACCACACCAAGTTAGTGCCTGAAGTGAAAGTTGCTACTTCCATGCTAACTACAATGACTACCTATATGATGAAGGGATACGTACCTTTAAAATTCTAAAAAAGTGTTAACGGATTTTCGTTTTTTTAACAGAATATGAGATTTGTGCAAATCGTTGATACGATTAAAAGAAAAGGGTTGATTCAGGCGGTAACAGTTTACGTGGCTGCCAGTTTTGGTGTGTTGCAGGGCTACGAGTTTTTCGCGAATCATTATGGCTGGCCGTCTCGGTTGCTAGATATATTGATAATGATCATCGTGGTATGCTTTCCTGCCCTGGTTATCCGCAAGTTGTTTCATGGGGCCGAAGCGGATATGCCAAAAATAGGCAAAATTGAAGCTGTTCTTCTCTTGGTCAACACCTTGTTGCTAATCGTTGGGCTCACGTTTGTGAGCACACGCACAATAAAAATAAAACAAGATCTATCCACTACCAATAAGTCAATATTGGTGCTTCCATTCAAGAATTTCGCACTAACCAAAGAAGAGGATTACTTTGCCGATGGTGTTACTTCCTCTGTAATCACTGAACTGACTAAAATCAGAAAACTAAACGTAGTATCAGAAGCCATTTCATTCTCCTTCAAAAAGAGTGACATTCCGCCCGCTACCCTAGCCGAGCAACTGGGTGCAAACTTTATTATTCAAGGCAATGTGCAACAAAGCGGTGGCAAAGTAAAGATATCGGCACAACTCACCGATACGGGCACTGGCTTTCAAATATGGGCCGAACAGTTCAATCGGGATATAACCGACCTCTTTTCTATTCAAGATGAAATTTCGAGAAGTATTGTGAAATCTCTTCAACTTCAATTAGCTGCAGATGAAGACAATAGGCTTGGCTCGAAATTGACTAATAACATGAGAGCGTATGATCTGTATTTAAGGGGGAAGTATTTTGTAGATCCTTCAAAAGATGAATTTGATTCTGCCTTTTATTATTTGAAAAGTGCTATTGCCGAAGACCCTCAGTTCGCAAAAGCCTATGCAGAATTATCGAGAGCGTATACCATGAAACAATACTGGTTTCCCGATCCGAAAATTAAGATAAAATGGACTGAACTGGCAAGTATTGAAGCGGACAAAGCACTGGCACTTGATTCTACCATCGCGGAAGCTTATTTTTCTAAAGCCTTTGCCTTATGGACGCCTCAAAACTATTTTCAGCACGAAAAAGCTATTCGGCTTTATAAAAAAGTTGTTGCCATTAATCCAGATTACGATGAGGCATTTCACCAACTTAGCATTGTTTATTCTCATAATGGTCAAGGCAACGATGCTCTGAAAGCTGCCGAAATGAGCGTGCGCTTGAACCCGAACTCCATTAATAAAAGTGATTTGGTAAATGTGAACTTTACAAAAAGAGAGCACCAATTAAGATTTAAAGAGCTGTTCAGAAAACTGCCCCCGGAAATGCAGGCTCGTGAAATCGGCTTACAATGGCTTGTACTAATAGAGATTTATGAAAATAACATCAGTGGAGCTGAGGAGGCATTGTCAAACATCACCTCTAATAGCCCATTGGAAATTAGTTTGGAAGCTATAATTGCCGCCTTGAAAGGTAAATCGCAGGAAAGCCTAAAGTTGATTAAGCAAATCGAAAATACCGAAAAAAAGGTAGGTCATTTTCATCATTCAATGTACTATGCAGGGCTTGCGTATTGCCTACTTGGCGAGAAAGATAAGGCCGTAACCTGCTTGCGCTGGAGCTTTGAGAATGGCTTTCCTTGCTACTCATTTTATTCAGATGATCCATTTCTTCAACGCTTAAAGGGATATGATCCGTTTGATAGACTCTTAGCAGAACTTAAGGACCATGACCAAAAAATAAGAGCTATTATTGCTGAACCTGTTGAATAGGAAACTATTTGGTGAAATAGATCGCCACTTACAAAATCAAAATATTTTAATAACTTTAAAATCAAAGTTGATTTGTATGAAAAATTTCTATTGGCTATTGCCCTGCATTTTGTTATCTTCTCAAACCTGTTTCTCTCAAGGTTGCATTCCTATTCGCAACCTGGTAGGCTTTGGGCAATTCGTTCTCCCGTCATCAGACTCGGCTAACAAGGCTCCAGTTCGCTGGTTAGTAAATGTAAATGGGCGCTACTTAAATTCATATAAGACCTACGATGAGGATCGTGAAATTGCTTCCGGCTCCGAGAACAACGTGTATGAAACCAATTTTAGCCTGACGCGGATTTATGATAAGGGTTTTTCATTTTCAGCAGATGTGCCTTTCATCTCTGCTAGCAGATCAACAAACTTTGAGCATGATGGCTCAGACCCCGCCAAGACAAGGTATACTACAAAAGCTGTTGGATTAGGAGACATCAGGTTAACTGGTTATAAATGGTTATTCGATGTATCTAAGCCACATAGGGGCAATATTCAACTTGGGTTGGGTATCAAGCTGGCCACCGGTGATTACAAATCCGAGGATTTTTTTCATAAGGATTATAAAAACCCAACGGCACTAACCTCTGCTCCGGTAAACGCAAGTATACAGCCAGGCGATGGAGGCACCGGACTCATTGTAGAATTAAATTCCTTTTACGCGCTCTCAAAAGCCATAAGCCTTTACGGAAACTTTTTTTATCTTTTTAATCCAAAAGACCAAAATGGAGTGTCTACCGCAAATGGTGGCTTGATAACTGATCCAAACATTATTAAGGCGGGAGGAACTGTTTATTCTGTTCCTGACGCCTACACGATGAGAGCAGGAGCAAATGTAGCGGTGAGTAATTTCACATTTTGGTTTGGTGTAAGAAGAGAAGGGACACCCGTTTATGATTTGATTGGTGAGAGTAATGGTGTGCGGAGAGCAGGAACGTATATGTCGATAGAACCTGGTATAAATTATCGATTTAAAAATACCATTGTTTATACTTTTGCCCCTATTCCGTTTTATAGATACGCTGATCAAACAGTACCCGATAGAATTCGCAGTGAGCTAACGGGTACTCGCTTTGCCAGTCCAGGGGGTTATGCAAATTATCTAATTTTTATTGGAGCAATTTTTAAAATAAACGAGCCAGTTAAGCAATCAATTTTTTAGTTAGTAACGTGCGCTAGTTCAACTCCTCTTTCGCTCTGTCGAATGTTTTGAGTGCCTTGCTTATTCTTCATTCCTTCCTACTTTGCAAGTTGTAAAATTTCTCCATGAAAAAGATTAGTCTCAGCAAGCACATCCTGCCGCATACGTTGGCAACTATGGTGTTTTTGATCATCACCTTGTTTTTCTTCAGCCCTATTTTCTTTGAGAACAGAGCCCTTGAGCAAAGCGATATTCAGCAATATTTAGGCACAAGCAAAGCCTTGCGCGATTACAGGGAGGCCACAGGCAAAGAAGGGCTTTGGGCAGGATCTATGTTTAGTGGCATGCCTGCTTACTTAGTGAGCTTAAAATGGAGCGATGGCCCTGTGGTTGCAATCAAAAAAACAATGTCTTTGTTCTTGCCTCATCCCGTTGCCAATATTTTTCTGGCATTTGTTTGCTACTACATTTTGTTGCTTGCTTTCAGGGTGCGGCCTTACCTGGCTATTGCTGGCGCTATCGCCTTCGGTCTTTCTTCCTATATGATCATTGGGCTTGGTGCTGGGCATAATGCGCGCATTGGAGCGATTGCCTTTGTGCCGTTGGTTATTGCTGGTGTTCATCTTGCTTTCAATAAAAAATTGTTGTTGGGTTGTGTGCTCACGGGTGCTGGCCTTGCGCTCCACTTGCGTGAAAACCATTTACAGATAACATATTACTTAATGCTCATACTTATCGTTTATGGAATTATTCAATTTATCTATGCTCTTAAAGCGAAACTGATACTTGACTTTTTTAAATCGGTGGCGGTGCTTGTGTTAGCAGGTGTACTTGCCATCGGTACTTTCGCGGGGCCATTTTGGGCTGTCACCGAATACAGTCGTTATTCTATTCGTGGCCCGTCAGAGTTGGTGAAGCCAAATGCAAAAGAAGAAGTAAATGGGTTAAGTAAAGAATATGCCTTTGCTTATAAGTATGGTGTGTGGGAATCAATGGCGTTGTTGATCCCCAATTTTTATGGAGGCACAAGCATGAAAGCGTTTGTTCAAGATCAAAGTAGTGCCACTTACAAAGCAC
>JANXRR010000110.1 GCA_025356795.1 Bacteroidia bacterium | reverse complement strand
TTAATCCAACCTGAATTAATCAAATCCACTACATAAGTATAATTTCGGCTACTGCATCATCGCCAAATTCTTTTTTCAAAATCGAAAGAATATGAGATTTATGCATATTAAGATTATGTTTTAAGGAGGGAGAATCGAGTTCAACGAAAACAACTTTATTGCGCACATAAACCTTTTTTGTGTGTTTTGCTATAGGTTTGCCTACTAATCTTTCCCACGAGGCAACCACATTGGCCTCATCAAATTTGGCTTTGATGTGAAATTCTTTCAGCATCTGCTGAATGGCCGTGCCAATGTGCTGAATGTCGGAAGAATTTTTCTTTTTGCTCATGGCAGGGTTGACCCCAACTTTCGCAGCTAAATTATGGACTATTTATTGATAACAACTCTCCTTGTTGCTTGAATCTGATTAAAGTTGATCTGTAAATAGTATATGCCTTGAGGAATATTTCTACTGTCAAGTTTTACCTTTCTTTCCTCCGTTTGAATTTTTAGGTGTTCTTGGCCTAAATTGTCTTTAAGAACCAACTTATATTTATTGCTTGCTCCATTTACTTTGGTCGCGCTCCATTCTTCTTCATCTATCTCAAAATAAATTTCATCGTTTCCAGGATTTGGCGATATGCTAAACAAACAACCAAATTCGCAGCCACCTCCAGGTGGGCAAGAAATTGGATCTGAATAAAGTGACAAATACTTATAATCACTCCACCCGCAGCCACTGTTTATTCTAGCCGTTATTTCTGCATCAACATATTGAGAAGGAGTATAATTGCCTATGTGAACATAGAAAAATTGTGGGTTGTTTGGCAATTGTTGTGTAAAGGTTCCATTCAAAACCCCGATTTCATAGGTAAACCCTGGAAAGGCAGGCGAGAAAAATACCGAATAGGTTGTATTGGGGCATACGTATGGATAAGTTGAAAGAGAGCCAAGGTCGATATCCGAAGCGGCTACCGTTCCGACCCAAAAAGTTTTGGATGGGGAAGTTGAGGGTGAGCTAGAACAAAGTGTGGCTATTTGCACAGATATTATTCCCATGCCGTTTGCATTGCCATTTCTTTGAACTGTTAGCTGATTTGTTCCTTGCCCAGATACTATTGCCAAAGCATTATTAACTGACCAAGTATAAGTTGCTCCTGTAATACTTTTTACTGAAAACGTCCTAGTGCCAGAGCATAGTCCTGTCTCATCTCCACTGATTTTTGTTGATGCATAATATCTTATTTGACTTGGCTCGTAGGAGGATGGCACTGTAGTGGGATTGTGGCGTACTAGGGGCCATACTCCCCACTTTGATTCGAATTTACCGGCAACAACTGTTGAATTTACAGCTGAGTGATCACCACAATAGTAATGGATTTTATCCGCTTCTGATTGGTTGCAAACTTGGATAAAGCAGCCATCTGTCCAATATTTATTGATGTTATCATTGTTTATATAACAACCTCCACTCTGTGAATAATCATTTGTGTTAGCTATCCATACCTTATTGGAATTACCTTCTGTTAGATGCCAAGCGTATGCATGACAATTGTAAGAGCCATCTGCCTCCGCTAGAATGTCTGATGCGCTCATTCCATTCAATGAAGCCCAATTTAGATACTGTTGATGCCAAATGTTCTTTGTAGGTGTTGACCCTTCTGAGGTATTACTTGCACTAATTGTTCCGTTCTTACATGTGTAAACAGTTTGTCCGAATGATGCGGATAATAAAAGCAGACTAATAAGAAGTAGTATCGTAGTTTTCATAATTCGTTTTTTATATCTGAAATTTGCCAGTACAAGGGTTTTTCATTCTGAGTTAGTTCATTTTGACGACACCACTTTTTATTATTCGGCATAGCTAGATGCAAAATTTATAATCTTTCGCTGCATGGCAAAATTGTCATAAGAGTGACCTGTATTGGCAAAATTGAGCAAATCAATATTACGTTTTAATTCATTCAGATAAGGAACATATTTATCTAAACGCATGAGCTGTGACATAACCAAAATATTGGTAATTTTACTGTCATCAAAATCAATACCTGACCGAATTTTGTTTTCATATTTATCTAGCAAAATATTTGTAAGTTTAACTTTCTCTGAATGACTTAGTTGGTTTATCAAACTATCTTGGGTCATAATTACTTCAAGTATTATCCAGTGTACCAAATAATCCCCTTGGTCTAAAGATGAGGCATCTGAGGGATAACATGCAGGCGTTTTTTTTTTGTAAATATCAACTAAAGCCAAAGCTCCATCAATTCGTTTATTTAACTCAAATGATACATTTAAACGCAATAGCACCGCATTCCTTCCTGTAAAATAAGTACTATAAGTTCCAATTAGTCCTAAGCAGGGATTGTCCAACAAACTCTGAGCTAAACCTGCACTGGAAATAGATTTTAGCTTACCCATTGGTAATTGGCTAGCTTTGAATAAGTTATTTGTATTCCCCAATGAAACCCATTCGGGGGTTCCTGGCACATAGGGGTAATATGAATAGGTATCAACTGGTTTCGGTTGCTCCGTACATTTGTTAATATCTTCATATATGCAAGATGATAACAATAGTGAGGCTGCCATGATAAAATAAGTTGTTAGCCTACGTGTATGTATCTGCGAGTTCATTTTGAAAGCCTCCTTAATTCATTTATCAAAAAATCTAAGTCATCCTCTGAAGCATTACTTCCCCCATTAATGTAAGCATCGATATTCCTTTTATTATCAAGTTGATTATTTTTCTTCATCAACCTAGTAGCAGACCAAAGAGTCTGTTCTAAACCAATATTGCTATATACGTCAAAATGAGATTTCTTATTCTCGTATTTAGCCAGAGATTCTCCATAAAGTCTTTTGATTTCATCTTTATTCATTTTCTCTAAGACTTCATCTTGAGATAGTAGAATTTCAAGACACTGAAGGGAACTCATATAGCGAACTTGCTCATGAATTGACCATGTTTTTTGAAAATTTGTGGGATTAGTTCTCTCATAAAGATCTAGTAATACCTGAGCTATATCTTTCCTGCCAAGAAGAACATCAAAACCATTAAATTTTTTCCTTAAAAAACCAAAACCAGCTTGCTGCGAATTATGTGCATTTATAATTCCCAATAGTGGGTAGTTCATGCAGGTTCTGGCTAAAGCTTCCGTTGTCAGATCTCTCAGCACTTTAGCTGGAATTTGACTTTTAAGATAAAACTCATCTACCGATTTGAGGGTCTTCCAATTTTCAAATTCAGGTTGGTATGGGAATTCATAGAGCCTATTTTCTGCTTGGGAATAAGCACGAATGGTTATAAAAATTGCAAGATGGATAGAACCAAAACCCTAATTTGACCTGATTTAAATAATTTCATATTGGTTGAATTAAATCTGATTAGCTCGTTTATGATTTGAAGATTACAATTTCCAAAAAAAAAGCTTGATGTCAAACATTTCTCAATCTTAAAAAATGCCTCTTCTTCTCACATACTTTTAAAATGAACTATTCACGGCAGGCTGGAGTAAATAATATTTTCTTGTTTGCTAGCATCCTCAACGATCTTTTTTAATTCCCCATTAGTTGACTTAATGTCAGGCATAAAGAAATTGCTTCCATTACTTTTAAACAGATGAATAGCTAGCCCTCCGTTTCCTAACGCAAAATTTGTATATATCAAAAAAACATCCTTTAAACTTTATACCAGATACTATTCCAATATAATTTCCTTTGTGTGTTTTTTAACTCTGTCTTCCTCTGCCTTAGATATCATATTGGTAAGCCATGCTAGTGAAGTATCTGCACATATTTCAATGACGCAACATTAAAAGGGAACATTTGAATAAATAACATTGGTCTTTTTAGCTGAATTGAAAAATAATAGAACTTCTTTGGGATCATTATTAAATTCTTCTTTGGTACCATTACAGCGGAATACATAGCCTGCTAACCCACCACTGCCCATGGCCATATCACAAAGGAAAACAGAATTGCCCTTATATGTTTCCAAATAAATCTTGCCCAAATAATTTCCAAGATAAGTCTTATTAGCCTTGTCTTGATCTGCTTTGTTAACTATGTCTCGCAGCCAAGGCAAATCTTTCACAGGATCATTAACGCCACAAATACTTGAATTCTTTTCAGCTTCGTTTGCGTTATTACAACTAAAAGTAAGGAGTAGAATAATTCCGAATAGAGCTTTCATGTTCTTATGATTTTATAGTTCTTCTATCCATTTTTCTTGAAATTTGGTAGCCTCCAATTGGTAATAATAAGAATCATTGGGTCTACGAATCTAAATTGTCTTTATGATGGCATTCTCCACCAAATAAAGTTCGGCATTTACACCCGCATTTTTCAATATTGTTTTACTTCTTTCTTGGCGGGCATCGGTAATGAACAACTGGCCAACGGTGCCCTGCGAGATCAACACCATTAATTTATGTATGCGCTCATCG
>JANXRR010000102.1 GCA_025356795.1 Bacteroidia bacterium | reverse complement strand
CTTTCGTTGGACGGAAAAATTACCGAAGTGAAATGGATTACAGGCATGGATGCCCCAAAAGGCTTGGGCATTTTCGCGGGCAAATTATATGTTGCCGATATTGATAAAGTACATGAAGTAGACATTGCTTCAGGTAAGATTGCCAACACCTATGCAGCCGAAGGGGCAAAGTTTTTAAATGATGTTACAGTGGGCGCAGATGGCAAAGTATACATTAGCGATTCAGGTGCGAACGAAATTCTAGTGCTCGAAAATGGCAAACTGTCTAAGTGGCTTACCAATCAGCCCAATCCAAACGGCCTGCTCATTGAAAATAATACTATGCTGTTAGCCTTGTGGGATGCCAAGACGCTAAACAGTATAGACCTAACTACTAAAGAAGTAACTGTGAAGAGCGACAGCTTAGAAAACCCAGATGGCATTGAGGCCGTGGGGGATGGCGGCTATTTTGTTTCGAGCTGGAATGGACAAGTAAACTATGTGAGCTCCGATTTTAAAAATACTTTATTAATTGATACCCGTATGGATTCAAGTAATGCTGCCGATATAGAATATATTCCTTCCAAAAACTTATTGCTAGTACCAAACTTTTTCAAAAATAAAGTGACTGCATACGAGGTTGTGAAATAAGCGGTAATAAAAAATAAGCCATCGCGATCCTTACGGATTTCGATGGCTTATTTTTTAGGGCTGTTTTCAATTAAAACGGCAAATCGTCAGTAGCACTTGATGAGGCATCGAACGGCTCCTCTCCTATGGAAGGGGCTGTGGGTGCTGCATACTGAGCTTCAGAAGATCCACTTTTATCTAGCTTCCATGCGCGAGCTTCAGTATACCAGCGTCCATTGTATTCGCGGCTTTCAAGGTCAACGGAAGCATTCACCATTTCGCCCACTGCCAAGGTATATTGATCTATCTTTTCGCCCCACAGCGACAGGCATACTTTTTTGGGATATTGCGCTTGTGTTTCCACAATAAATTCTTGCTTCTTCCATTGCCCTTTTTTACCTGCTCCGGTTGTTAAAGGTAATATCTGAATTACCTTTCCTTTTAATTCCATGCTCATGATTTAGTTGTTGGTTGTTCTATCTTGTTATTCACGGAAAGATACTTTGTCTTTAGGCCATAGTCAAATAGCGTGCATACGATAGTAGAATGGAGTGAACTGCCCTGAACAATTTACTATTGACTTCTCAATTTTCTAAAGAACTCATCAATCAACTCCTTACACGCGGTGGGTTGCACATTTTTCACCACTTCTGTTTTAGGATGGAGGATGTTGTTTTGCAAGAGCGAATACCCACGTTGTGTGTCTGGGGCACCAATTACAAGTTTCTGCAAGTGAGCCCAGTGCAGGGCACCTGCGCACATTACGCACGGTTCAAGGGTAACATACAGTGTGCAATCTGTCAGGTATTTTGATCCCAAGTAATTGGCTGCCGATGTAATGGCCAACATTTCAGCATGAGCGGTGGCATCGGTAAGCATTTCTGTTTGATTGTGTGCTTTCGCGATAATTTTATTTCCTGCTACCACCACTGCGCCCACGGGTACTTCGCCCGCAGCAAGTGCCACCCGGGCTTCCTTGAGGGCTTCACTCATAAAATAATCGTGGCTATATAATACAATACTCAAGCTGGTAGAAATTAGATTTTAGGTTTTAGACGTTTGCTTTTGAAACCTCGAAATTGGTAGTTCGAAATCATTTCACAGAAATACTCTTCATTACTTCTTTGGCAATCTTTTGCCATTCTTCCTTTGCTTCCTTAGGGCTGCTGAAAGTAAAAACCAACGTGCGTTTTGGCTCTATCAAATACTGGATATAAATATAGCGTTGAATGGTTTGTTGCTCACCCAATTGGCGTTTATTGCCATTAACCCTGGACATTAATTCAAAGAAAATAAATTTCTTTTTGCCTATCTCACGCGTTCCCTCATCTATAAACTCAACGCGGTCATACAAATTGGTAATGCCCGATTTAAAAAACTTTTTAGCAATGCCCATGTTTGAGTCTGGCCATTGTGTGGCAGAAATATTTACGCTGAAATCCACCAACCGATCGGCATTGGTGTAGGCACCCAAAGGGGCTCTTACCGAAGGGTAGCGTTGGGCAATATCTTCGTTGGCCATGGGAGCTAGTTCTGAAGGAATCATAACCGTAATATCCTTAGTTACTTTGGTTTTTATTAGTTTGGAAGGGGCAAAAGCCAGTAGGAATACCGGTAGTACAAGCAGTAATTTTTTAAACACCTCACCCTCCTTCCCTCTCCAAACGCGAGAGATAATGCTGTTAGTTAGGTTCAGGGTTAGCACCTCGCGCCAGCTCGAATTGGGCTGCTTGCACAATTTCCGCTCCCCTCTGCAACGGAAAGAGGTTATGGTAAACTGCCATTTGGCAGAATTTAGAACGGGGTGAGATTCATTATTCATAAAGTGAGGATAGATTGCTAAATTCGCGGCTCAAATTTAACTAAAAAACGATGTTGCGGACTCATACGTGTGGCGAATTGCGAATTACCGATGTAAATAAACAAGTTACCCTTACGGGATGGGTGCAACGCCTGCGCGATAAAGGGAGTTTGCTTTGGATTGATTTGCGCGACCGCTATGGAGTTACCCAATTGTTTTTGGAAGAAGGCAAATCGGAGGCGGCCTTGCTTACTATTGCCAGAAAATTAGGAAGAGAATATGTAATTCAGGTATCGGGAACAATCTCCGAAAGAATCTCGAAAAATGATAAAATACCTACGGGCGAAATTGAATTGAAAGTTTCTTCCCTTGAAATACTCAATGAATCCAAAACCCCTCCCTTCACCATTGAAGACAACACCGATGGTGGCGATGACCTGCGCATGAAATATCGCTACTTGGATTTGCGTAGAAACCCCGTTCGCGAAAGCTTGCAGCTTAGGCATAAAATGGGGCAGCAAACACGCGCTTATTTAGATGGCCTGAATTTTATAGAAGTAGAAACGCCCGTGCTTATTAAGTCCACGCCCGAAGGTGCGCGCGATTTTGTGGTGCCTTCACGTATGCACAACGGGGAGTTTTATGCCTTGCCACAATCGCCACAAACGTTCAAGCAATTGCTGATGGTGAGCGGCTTTGACCGCTACTATCAAATTGTAAAATGCTTCCGCGATGAAGACCTGCGTGCCGATCGCCAGCCAGAGTTTACACAGATTGACTGCGAGATGTCGTTTATCACACAAGAAGATATACTCTCCACATTTGAAGGCCTGGTGCGCCACTTATTCAAACATGTAAAGGGATTAGACATTGCTGCCGTGCCACGCATGACTTACAATGACGCTATGAAACTCTATGGTTCTGACAAGCCAGATACCCGTTTTGAAATGACGTTTGTGGAGGCCAATGATGTAACCAAAGGCAAAGGCTTTGGTGTGTTTGATGATGCCGAACTGGTGGTGGGCATTGCTGCCAAAGGTTGTGCTGGTTATACGCGCAAACAATTAGATGAACTTACTGAATTTGTGAAGAGGCCGCAGATTGGGGCGAAAGGGTTGATCTACGTGCGTTGTGAAGCCAATGGTACATTCAAATCTTCGGTAGATAAATTCTTTGATGAGATAGAGCTGAGCCGCATTGCCCAAAAGTTTAATGCCGGGCCGGGCGATTTGCTTTTGATCTTAGCGGGTGAAAAAGATAAAACAAGAAAAGCCCTTGGCGAGCTCCGGTTGTTGATGGGCACGCAGCTGGGCTTGCGCGATAAGAACAAATTCGCTACACTTTGGGTATTGGATTTTCCATTGCTGGAGTGGAACGAAGAAACCAAACGCTACCACGCCATGCACCATCCGTTCACATCCCCGAAAAGGGAAGACATGCATTTGCTAGAAACGGAACCTGGAAGTGTAAGAGCCAATGCCTACGACCTGGTCATCAATGGAACAGAGGTAGGCGGTGGTTCCATCCGCATTCATGATAGGCCCACACAGTCGCTCATGTTCACCCACCTAGGCTTCAGTGAGGAAGAGGCGAAAAAGCAATTTGGTTTCTTGATGGATGCCTTTGAATATGGTGCTCCGCCTCATGGGGGATTGGCTTTTGGTTTTGACAGACTTTGCTCTTTGTTCGGTGGTGTAGATTCTATTCGTGATTTTATCGCTTTCCCAAAAAATAATGCAGGAAGAGATGTAATGATCGATTCACCTTCTACTATTGCAGATAAACAGCTAAACGAATTAGGAATAAGTATATGGCAGTTGACGTAATTTTAGTTGAAAACTTCGCGGCACTTGGATATGTCGGCGACATTGTAAGCGTCAAACCAGGGTATGCAAGAAATTTCTTGTTGCCTCGCGGGATCGTGGTTGAAGCATCTTCAACAAACGGAAAACTTTTAAAGCATAAAATGGCTGGGGCTCAGGCAAAGCGGGCAAAATTAAAAACTCAGGCTGAAGAAGCTGGGAAAGTCATCGCGGCTCAGTCTTTAACCTTCACCTTAAAAGCTGGTGAGTCTGGAAAAGCATTTGGTGCTATCACTGCAAAAGATATTGAATCCCAGTTCAAAACACTTGGCCATGAAATTCATAAGAAGCAAATCAAAAGTTTCGATCCAATCCGTGTTCCGGGTGATTACCGTGTAGAAGTGAAAGTACATGCTGATGTTACTGTTTCAGTTCCATTGAAAGTAATTGCTGAAGCGACCAAGAAAGACGAGTCAGCAGAAG
>JANXRR010000083.1 GCA_025356795.1 Bacteroidia bacterium | reverse complement strand
AACAAACTTACACCAAAGCGCACGGTTCAGGTTGTTTGCTTGAAAAGCTCTCGCAATATCCAGAACAGAAAACGAACCTATGCCATTGTCGATAGCACCTGTAGCCAAGTCCCACGAATCCAAATGGCCACCAATAAGTATTCTTTCATCCGGAAAAGTTGAACCTTTCAAGGTGGCAACCACATTACGTGCTTTGATCGGTCCGCTAACATTCGTCATGCTTATGTGAGCTTGTATCTTTTTGGTCTTTAATTTCTCCTTCAATGCCAATCCAACTTCCTTACTAATACACACAGCAGGAATTGGAATTAACTCGCCTGTAACCGAAGCTGTACCCGTAAGCAACACTCCTTTATCGACTTGATTAAAGATGATCAACCCCTTCGCTCCATGTTTAATGGCAATGGCAGTTTTCTCACTTCTATGGAGATTACTTAAGCCCTTTTCACTGCCTTCTAAAATGCCTATGTATATAAAGGCAATCTTATCTTTTACAGCATCGGGTTTCCCTTCATAGTCTTTTTCCAACCCATTGCCCATATCGACAACCTCACCAGAAACATCGGCAGCAACAGGTGAATGTGCAAGCGTAACTGCAGGCACGGTGTCTCCATCAATTTCAACTTTGATAGTTCCCCTCGACCAAGATGTAACTTCAAACTCCTGAAAGGCAACATCATCAAAGCCATATTCTTTAAATTTGTTGAACGTATATTCTTCTGCTTTATGACCGTTCTCAGATCCCGTAAGGCGATGGCCAATGGTGGAGGTAGCTTCACCAAGAGTAGCATAGCCTTTGGCATTTTGAATTACCTCGGTATTGATTCTGGCAAATGTTTCCTCGCGGGTTTCTTTTTTACAAGATGCTAGACTAGCAATAATGAGCAGCAAGAACAGGTTTAGGAAGTGTCGTTTCATTTAAGAATAGGTTTAAATTGAAAGATATTAATTATCTGGAAATGAAGCTCGAAATTTATTTGAATGGCGGTGCAGACGAATGAATAGGGCTTAATATTATTTTTACCAATCCTCCCGCATTTTCAAAAACACTGGCTCTCTAAACATTTTATCTTTAGTAATCTGTGCGTAGCTAATCTCTGCCACCAACATTGGCTTGATCCACACAGTTATCTTTTCGTCCACCAACTTTCCTCCTGCTAGCAAAGGCTTTTTAGTCTCCTTTTGCTTCTTAAGCAAAGCAGAAATTTCTTTCATTGACGAATCATCAAAGCCAGTGCCTACTTTGCCTCTGTAAACTAGATCATCACCCACTTTTTCCGCAATTTGCAATGCCCCAAATGTTGCGTTTCTATTTCCCTTACCTTCGGTATAACCTACGATAAAACAATCGGCACTCTGCCTCACTTTTATTTTCAGCCAGGCATCGCTCCTTCTGCCAATGATGTACTTACTATCTTTTCGTTTGGCAATGATTCCTTCCAAGGCCAGTTCTTTTGCAGCGGCAAATAAAGATTCTCCATCTTCCACTGTTTCACTTAAACGGTACGCGCTTTCTTTACGGATGGCATCTTTTAACCACTCTTGCCGCTTAGTTAACGGCTCATTAATCAGCGATCGCCCGTCCAAATACAAGCAATCAAACACGTAACAAAAAACGGGATTACTCTTACTTAACTTTTCTATTGCCGAATCATTCTTTGTCATCAGTCGGTTGATGACTTTCTTAAACTGAGGCTTACCCATTTCATCCAAGCTTACAATCTCAGCATCAAACAAGGCACATGTGGTGCGAAATGATTTATCGCCATGTAGCAATTCTGGAAACTGTTTGGTAATGTCGTTCTGATTGCGACTTACTATTCTTATGTTACCTTCCTCCACTGCGATCAGTGCGCGAATGCCATCCCACTTTACTTCAAAAGAATAATCATTTGGTGAAGGAACTTCCGTGGTGCTTTCACAGAGCATGGGCTCCACTTTATGATGAATAAAATCAAACTGAGGCTCATCCACACGCTCCATTAGCCATTCCTTCTCCTTCATTTTATGGATGCGGTATTCGCCATTTACTTCTTTGCTATTCAATTTAAAGTAGAAGCCATCTTTTTTCTCTTTCGTGATTTGATATTTGCCTTGCGCATAAATCCACATCATGCCGCCACCATATTGACCTTTCGGGATTTCGCCATTGAATGTCAAATACTTCATGGGATGATCTTCCGTTTGAACTGCGAGGCGCTTCACTCCAGGGTAAGGTGGAAGTCCTCTTGGCACTGCCCACGATTTCAACACACCTTCTTGCGAAAGCCTCAGATCATAATGCAAATGTGATGCATGATGCCGATGTACCACAAAACTATTCGCTGTGTTTTCTTCCAGGATTGGCGTTGGTTCAGGTGTTTTGTCAAAATCTCTTTTCTTTTCATAGCTATCGAGTTGCTCAGGCGTTTTTCGCTTTCGCGAGATGGGCAATTCCTTAGGAACAACTTTCTTGCGTTGAGTGTGCAACTCTACTGCATATGCCCCTATGTCTTCCCACGCATCACCATCTCGTAATACTTTTTCGACAGCATTTTTAATATTAAATTCCTTAGGGTTCTTTATTGTAAGAAGTTCATCCCACTTCACAGGCATGGAAACAGGCGCACCATCGCGGCCGCGCAAACTATAAGGCGACACAATGCTCTGCCCTTGGCGTATGCGATAAATATCGATCAGTACTCTTCCTTTCCTTGCATCCTTTTTAATATGTAGTGTGGTATCGTTGGGGTAGCGATCAATAAAGGGTCGGGCAATACTTTGAGCCGCTTCAAAAACGGATGAGAAATCAGCGGTAATATCTAATGGGCAGCAAATGTGGATGCCTTTGCCTCCAGTAGTTTTGACGAAAGGAGTATAGCCAAAACCTTCAATATGTTCTTTCAAATCAAAAGCAATGGGCAAAAGGTTTGTGAAATCATAGCCTTCTGGTGGATCGAGGTCAAACACCATGTAATCGGGCTTATCGAAATTTGGTCTGCGACTATGGAGTTGATGCAATTCCAATGCCGCCAAGTTAGCTAGCCAAACGATAGAAGCTGCTTCTGTGGCGATTATGTAGTCTTTCTTTTCTTCACTACCAAGCTTCTCAAACTCTATCCAATCAGGTGCCCACTCTGGTCTGCTTTTTTGATAAAACATCTCACCACCCACACCATCAGGAAAACGGATCAGCGTAAGAGCACGGCCTTTAATATGATTGAGCAACGTTGGGGCAATAGCTAAGTAGTATTCAATAACCTCGGCTTTTACAATGCCATCAGCAGGGAAGAGAACTTTGTCGAGATTGGAGAGCTCCAATTTCCGTTTGCCTAATTGTACCCACTGCGACTTTTTAGCCATTCTCGTTACTTGGTGGAAGGTTTTTATTTTCCGATCGTTAAGACGAAAATACAAATTTAGAAAGGGAAGAAGATAAATAACATATACTTGAGATGGCTCAAAAGCATAAAACTATCCTATCAGAAAAATTACAAACCGTTGCATTTCTATTTTTTTATGAAACAATCTAAAAACATACACACGAAGGTATTACTGTTATGCTTCAAAACCTGTAAATACCATCTACCCTACCTTTGTGCTACACAAAAACAGAAATACATTATGACAACAACACAAAAGAACAAACTAACTGCTAAATTGATCTTCGTTTTATTTTTTACCCTCAACGGGTTATTTGCACAAGAGAGAAGCATCGAAGATATCCACTCAATGATGGTATTTAATTTTATTAAATATGTACAGTGGCCAGCCCAAGACAAGTCAAATGAATTTATTATTGGAGTAGTAGGTAATGATGAGGTATTTAATAAACTCAGCACATGGTATGGTGGCAAACCTAACGGAACAAAAACTTATGTAATTAAGAAATTTGCTTCGGCCAATGAGGTTACTGATTGCCAATTGGTGTACATTGACAAATCAAAAAGTAATGACTTCGAAGCTATCGAAGTTAAATTAAAAGGAAAGAATACATTGGTTGTAACAAACAAAAATGGTTTAGGAGCGAAAGGAAGCTGTATAAACTTTAAAACTGTGGAGGATAAATTAAGATTCGAATTAAATAAAAACGCTATCGAAGCTGCTAACTTAAAGGTTTCTAGCTCTTTGATAGCAATGGCAATATTGATTTAAAGATTGTTTTTGGTTTGTGTGTGTGAAAATCCTCCTTTAACGGGAGGATTTTTTTTTATTTTACTATATAAAACCTTCCCCAGCTTCATTTCCTTTCAGATTGCTTTATTAAGTGTGGATCAATAGAACCTAAAAAGTTCATTCAAATAATTAAATTCTTACTGAAGCTAAATAATTTTAGTAACTTTAATTTAGGTTATGCAGAGTTTACCGTAGGCTGAATAAATTTATTGAAGTCATTTTGAAGTTCAAAAAAGTAGGTTTCTCCATGCTAAGCCCGACAGCACTAACTCTTTTGTATAACATCAGGCTTTAACTAACTCAAAATTATATTTTTTATGGAAATAGTGTTTTTGATTTTATTGGTGTTTGTAATAATTGTTCTTTTTACCGCCTTTGTAACTGTAAAGCAAGGCTTCATTGCGGTAGTTACAGTTTTCGGGAAATACCAACGCATATTGAGGCCTGGTCTCAATATGAAAATTCCGTTTATTGAAATGATCCATTCGCGTGTGTCAATTCAAAACCGTTCGGTCGAATTGGAATTTCAAGCTACAACAATGGATCAGGCTAACGTGAATTTCAAAGCTATGTTATTGTTTTCTGTGCTCAATCAAGAAGAAGAAACAATAAAGAATGTAGCTTTTAAATTTCTGGATGAAAAGAGCTTAATGATTGCATTGACAAGAACAATTGAAGGCTCTATTAGAAGCTTCGTTGCTACCAAAAAGCAATCTGAAATTCTTTCTCTTAGAACTGAAATTGTAATGGAGGTGAAACAACAATTAGATCACACACTTGAAGGATGGGGTTATCATTTAATAGACCTTCAATTAAACGATATAGCTTTTGATGAAACAATTATGAAGTCGATGGCAAAAGTAGTGGCTTCTAACAATTTAAAAGCAGCTGCGGAAAACGAAGGCCAAGCATTGCTTATTACAAAAACTAAATCTGCCGAAGCAGAAGGTAACGCCATTAAAATTGCTGCGGAAGCAGAGAAAATTGCCTCTCAGTTGCGAGGCCAAGGGGTTGCTTTGTTCCGTGAAGAAGTGGCCAAAGGTATGTCACAAGCAGCCAAAGAAATACAAACAGCTAACCTCGATTCTTCCTTTATTTTATTTTCTATGTGGACAGAGGCCATTCGCCATTTTGCAGAACATGGAAAAGGAAATACGATTTTTCTCGATGGCTCATCGGATAGTATGAAACGCACCATGCAAGAACTAATGTCGATAAGCAAGCGTACCAATATTGTAACCTTAGAAGAGCCACCTCAATAAATGTTTTACTGACCTGGCCGGTAGGTTTTTTCCGCATTTTTAATAACATCTTCTTTGTAAAAAAGAACATCTTTAAACTTGCCCTGTGAATAGTATTGACCTTGATCAAAAAAATGTTTTGAAGATGGATCGCTACTACTTCCTCCTGTAACTATTGATTTTGCCTTTACCTTAGGGCCGAACTCAACAACAGCCACAAAGCTATTGCCAACATTCCCATACATTTTTTTTGTGTTTGGATATTGCCTCGATCCATAAGCCGCTAATGAGCCCCAGAAGCTAGATGTAAAAGCAATAGGTAAGCTTGGTTTAGCATCATCGAATACCGACCTGATTTCTCCCGAAATCCGCTGAAAGCGATTCACTTCACCCCAAGGTTGTTTCCATGATCCGAAATCATTATTTAAATCGTTAAGAACTTCATACAAAGCAACTAGTTTCTCATGAGGCGTTGTTTCTTTTATCATCAAATCAATAATGCTCAATTGATCGCTATCCTCAGGGATGCGCGACTTCATATTTTGTCTTACTTTAGAAGCCCAAAAAATTGACAACGTTGTGGGTATCGAAGTTGCCGAATAACGAAAATCCCATGCCTTAATTAACTGCATGGGTTCTTTCAGTTTTATTTTGAGTGTGTCGATGGTAGTGTCAAGATACGCATCCATAAGTGAGGGTATTAATTGTTGAAAGCCTGGCAGGTATGAATCATAGGCGGCAGCAATCAATTTATCTAGGGTAAATTCTTTCTCTTTTTGAAGCACACGGACCGCATGCAAGCCTCTTGCATTTTCTAAATCTGGCGCCATGTAAGTGGGATAATTTTTTGGATCAGGGCTGCTACCTGCAGAGGATGTGAATGGTGTTGAATTGCAATTTTGAATCCACCCGGTGGCAGGATTGTAGACATGAACTATTTCATCTAATGTATGAATGCCTCTGTATTCGGTTGCTACATTGCTGCCATCCACTGGTTTGTTCCAGTTAAAAGATGGATCGCGTTTCGGAATATAATCGCCATGCCAATAAGCAATATTTCCTTTGTCATCCGCAAAGACAGTATTGTTTGACGAATTTGCCTGAAGTTGCATGATATTTTTAAATTCCTCAAAGCCAGCAGACTTGGTGCGTTGATATGATTGGATTAATGCTTTAACTGGTTCTTGCATCATTTTAATACTAATCCATTGATCGTCTTTGCCTGCAATGATGGGCCCATGCGTTGTTCTGAAATTGGTAAATGTTTTAAGGAACTTAGTTTGGCCTTTTTTAATCAATAATTTTATTTTCTGTGTAATAATAGGTTTCACCTCATCGCCATACTTATAATATATCTTACCATTTAACTTAACAATCGTTTCTTTATACTCATCTATAACATCAGCTGCGCTGGTTGTGTGCATCCAACCACAATGCTCATTAAATCCTTGATAAATAAAGAACTGCCCCCAGGTAACTGCACCATAGGCATTCAAGCCTTCTTCACTTACCATTTGCACTTCTGAGCGAAAGTAAAAAGAAGTGTGAGGATTTATTAACAATAAAGAATTTCCATTCGCGCTGTTGTGTGGTGCAATGGCAAATCCGTTGGAGCCTTTGGGCTCGGGTTCAGATTCGTGTTCAATTTTTTCACGCACATATCGGGGTTGTCTTCCATAGAATTGTTTCAACCCTGTAACCGATACACTTTCTATATCCCCACCGATGCTACCTTCACTAAACAACAAAGGCATCCACGGCTGAAAACGCTTTAGCAATTTTGGTTTTGCTTGCGGATGTGTTGAAAGATAATAGTTGATACCATCCGAAAAGCCCATACACACTTGCTTAAGCCACATTGGTAGAGTTTTATACAACTCTATTGCTTTGGTGGTATCCATAAACATTCTGGAACGAAGGTCAGTAAAAATTGCTTCCTCCCCTTCTACCTCGGCCAATCTGCCACTAGCTACAATGTAGTTGCGCTCTACACGCGAAAAATCATCTTCACATTGGGCGTACAAAAGCCCGAAAACTGCATCTGCATCTGTTTTGCCATAGATATGAGGAATTCCCCAATTATCGCGAATGATCTGTACAGTATTTGCTCGTGCTTGCCAATTCTTTAATTCTAATGGCGAAAATTTTTGAGCTTGAATAGACATTGAAACAAGAAAAAAAACAACAAAAATTAATCGCATAAGTTTAAGATTGATTGGAACCAAGTTCAAATTACAAAGCTGGAGTATCTTCGCAAAGAACTATTTTTTAAGATATCTTTTGAGAGATTTAAAAGGATGTTTACATTGGCAGTCAGTTTTTAAATTCATTCAAACAAACCATTTAAGACTATGGCAAAATCAGAAGACAAAAGAAAGGAAACCAAGAAACCTTCTAAAACAACAAAAGAAAAACAAGCTGAAAAAAGAGTTAAGAAATCGGGGAAATAATTTCCGAATACTTCCATTAACGGGGCTTCCTGTTAGTTAAGTCAAAAGTCTCCTTCGGGAGATTTTTTATTTCATGCCCACAAAATTCATTTTAGTTGAAATATTACAACGCAACCATTACTAAACCAAAAGCACCTGAAGCAAAACCTTTTGTGGATTTGGATGTTCTATCATCCATTGACCCACACCTGTTAGAAGATTCCTTTGTCTATGTGCATTGCCATTGCGGGCATCAGCAGGAAGAATTTCTGATCAGAATTTGGCGAACAACTTATTTAGTTGATGCTAATTCACATGCTAACTCACACTTGATGCATGCGGAAAAGATTTCCTTCGCACCTCAATGGACGCTCGTTTCTAAAGGTATGAGCTACTCGTTTCTTCTCATTTTTTCTGGGCTGCCAAAAGGCTGCACACGCTTCGACCTAGTGGAAGAAATTTCACAGCCTGGCGGATTTCATATAAAAAATATCCACCGAAATGAGATGGATGTTTATCATACTAATTTGTTTTAATGGTATGCCTTCGAATAGCGAAGAAAACTATTAACCTTTTCCTTATGCCATTTTATAACTCCCCAGCTTTCATCTGTTTCGCAGCATAATCAGCAGCACGCGCAGTTAACGCCATGTAAGTAAGGGAGGGGTTTTGTGTAGATGTAGATGGCATACAAGCACCATCAGTAATAAATACATTCTTGCACGCATGTACTTGGTTCCACTTGTTCAACATAGATGTTTTCGGATCGTGGCCCATACGCGCGCCTCCCATCTCGTGAATGTCCAAGCCTGGCGCGGCTTTCGAATCACTGGTTTGCAGGTTGGTAAAGCCAGCTTTGGTAAACATTTCAGACATCTGTTCAAGGTAATCCTTAGTCATCTTTTCATCGTTGTCATCGTAGGCGATCGATATCTTTAACTGAGGAATTCCCCACTCATCTTTCTTTTCCTTGTCAAGTGCCACGTAGTTAGTCTCTTTAGGAATAGTTTCGCCCATGATGTGTGAGCTTACGTGCCAATTGCCTAACGTGGGTTTAAGTAAGTTGTCTTTCAAATTACTGCCAATTCCATTTCGATCGGAGTAAGAAGAACGTCCAGAATAAAAGCCAGCTGCATACCCTCGCAAGAAATCAGTTTCTTGTTTAAATACATTTCTGAATCGTGGAATGTACGCGCCATTCGGTCGAGTTCCATCGGTGGTAAATTCTTTGAAGCCTTCGTATTCGCCAGAAATACGCGCACGATAGTTATGAAAAGCAGCATACTTACCAAGCACACCACTATCGTTTCCCAAGCCATTGGGAAAGCGGCTAGAGATTGAATTTAATAATACAAGATTGGTATTAAGAGCAGCAGCATTTACAAAAACAACACGCGCATAATAATCGGTCTCCTGTTTGGTTTTGGCATCAATCACTTTCACTCCTGATGCTTTTCCTCTTTTTTCATCGAATAATATGGAATGAACAACTGAGTCTGCCTTCAGTGTGACATTGCCCGTCTTCAATGCCCAAGGAATAGTGCTTGAGTTACTACTAAAATATCCCCCAAACGGGCAGCCTCGTTGACACA
>JANXRR010000063.1 GCA_025356795.1 Bacteroidia bacterium | reverse complement strand
GCCCCTCTTTTTTCGTATAAGCATCAACCTTATTGCTGACAAGTTGCTCTCCAGCAGAGCTTGCTTCTTCTTCAGGCTGACGCGATAAGTCTAACGATTTATTCTAACAAAGTCACCAACTATTTTTCAGTACATTGCCCAAAAAAGAATTACTTCAACACACCTAATTCTTTACCCACTTCAGTAAATGCCTGAATGGCTTTATCAAGATGATGCCTTTGGTGAGCTGCTGATAGTTGAACCCTGATACGCGCCTTGCCTTTGGCTACCACCGGAAAGAAGAAGCCAATTACGTAAATGCCTTTGGTTAACAATTTCTCCGCAAACTCTTGAGCAACGGTTGCTTCGTACAACATAATAGGCACAATTGGATGATCGCCAGGTTTAATATCAAACCCTGCGGCAGTCATTTTATCACGGAAGTACCTAGTATTGATTTCCAGTTTGTCCCGCAACTCTGTTGTTTCAGAAAGCATGTTGAATACTTCGATAGAAGCGCCCACAATAGCTGGTGCCAATGTATTTGAAAACAAATACGGTCGTGAACGCTGGCGCAACAGTTCAATGATCTCCTTTTTGCCGGAAGTAAATCCGCCCGATGCACCACCCAGTGCTTTCCCTAATGTGCCTGTGATAATATCGATCTTACCATGCACACCTCTATACTCAGGCACTCCCCTCCCCGACTTGCCAATGAAACCCGTTGAATGGCATTCATCTGTCATCACTAACGCTTCAAATTGATCTGCTAGTTTTACAATCTCATCCAATTTAGCAATAGTACCATCCATCGAGAAAGCACCATCTGTAACGATAATAAGTTGCTTTGCACCTGCTGCTTTGGCATCGGTGAGTTGCTTGTGCAAGTCGGCCATGTTGTTATGCAAGTAACGATATCGCACGGCCTTGCAAAGCCTTACGCCATCAATAATGCTGGCATGGTTGAGTTCATCAGAAATAATTGCATCCTCGGCTCCAAAAAGAGGTTCAAACACGCCACCATTGGCATCGAAAGCTGCTGCATATAAAATCGTGTCTTCTGTTCCTAAAAATGTTGAAATCTTGGCCTCAAGTTCTTTGTGAATATCCTGTGTGCCGCAGATAAACCGCACGCTGCTCATGCCGAAACCATGCGCGTCAATAGCTCGTTTAGCAGCTTCTGTTACACGTGGGTGTGACGAGAGACCCAAATAGTTATTAGCACAAAAGTTAATTACTGTTTTGCCATCACTCGTTTTAATCTCTGCTCCTTGAGGACTAGAAATAATACGCTCCTTTTTAAAAAGTCCTGCCGCTTTGATGGACTCAAGTTCTTTTTGAAGCACAGGTTGAAGTTTAGTATACATAATTAATGGCTTAAAATAGGCAATTTAAATTTGATGCAAAATGCAAAAAAATGTCATGGAAATTATAAAGGCCACTAGGGTTGGATAGATGCCAATTGATTTAGTCACGGCTTTTAATGCTTTCAGCACAAAGATGGTTATCAAGGCAGTCCATATCTGTACCATCGCGGCATTTTCGGTGGTGCCTATAAATGTCTTGATGTGTGGCAATTGCTTAATTTCGCGGAAGAATATTTCGATCCCAGCAGCTTTTTGTAGAGCCCGCCAAGGGTGTTAGGCCGTCCATTCATAACGGTTACCTGTCATATTAAAAATTCTTAAAAATATTTTTTAGAATGAAAACATCGATTAAAGCCTAAAAATAAGGTTTTAAAGTGTATAATTGTATATCATTGCCATTAACTATCAATTATTTTTCATTAGTACTTGGCCATACATAGTACTTTAGCCGTATACACTTCATATTACTAAACAAAAGGATGTATGAACCTTGAAAACACGCAAGTACAGATGAGGAAAGGAATCTTGGAGTACTGCATCCTGCATATTATTGCTCGGGGTGAAGTTTACGCTTCGGATATGCTTGATGAACTAACGGCAGCAAAAATGATTGTTGTGGAGGGCACGCTCTATCCATTATTAACTCGGCTGAAAAATGCGGGGCTTTTGGAGTACAAATGGGTGGAATCTAAATCCGGACCTCCACGAAAGTATTATACACTTACGGGAGATGGCACCGGTTTTCTTAATGGTCTTACCGCAACTTGGAATGAATTGGTTAGTTCTACTTCTTTAATTACCGAAAAATCCAAAGCAACAATTTAATATTTGACATTGTATCTTAATACTTGATACTCACTACTAACATTTAATAAGACATGAAAAAAAATATAAGTATCAACATCAGCGGTATCATTTTTCACATTGAAGATGATGGCTATGAGTTGCTTCGTCACTACCTTGATTCTATCAACAGCTATTTCGGTTCATTTAAAGATAGCAGCGAAATATTAGCTGATATTGAAAGCCGTGTGGCTGAAATTTTTCTCAGCAAACTAAGTGATGGCAAACAAGTAATTACAGTGGAAGATGTACAATCTCTCATTGCCACTATGGGAAGCGTGAATGATTTTAAAGCCGCTGAAGAACAAGAAACTGTAGATCAAGAAAAAACGACCGAAAGAGCAGAATACAAAAAAACGAGCACCTCAAGTACCACGCATAAGCGATTGTACCGCGATCCGAAAAGAAAAATTTTAGGTGGTATTGGGGCAGGCTTAGGTCACTATTTCAATGTGGATCCTGTTTGGCCGCGGCTATTATTAGCCCTGCTAGTATTAGGAAGCTATGGAGGCTTAGTTCTACTCTACATCATCCTTTGGATTATTCTTCCTGCCTCGCAGGAATTAGTAGAAGAACAACCAGTTAAGAAGATGTTTCGCAACTCAAGCAACAAAGTATTAGGTGGTGTTGCCAGTGGCGTTGCGGCCTTCTTCGGAGCAGATCTAGTATTGGTTAGAGTGTTGTTTGCAATTTCTATTTTTCTTGGAGGCCTTGGTGTAATCGTTTACTTAATACTTTGGTTTTCTTTACCTGAAGCAAAAACAATAACGGAAAAAATGCAAATGCAAGGTGAGCCAGTCACACTTTCAAACATTGAGTCATCGGTAAAGAAAAATTTAAATGAAAAAGAAGGCCAAGAAGAAAGTACATTAGCTAAAGTTGTACTCTTTCCATTTAGAATTATTGCAGCTATTATTAACGCCTTAGTAAAGGCAATCACACCCCTCGCAAAATTAGTTGTTGATATTTTTAGAATTGCCTTTGGTGTGTGCATTAGCATGACGGGTTTTCTACTTATGCTCTCTGTCATTTTAGTAGCAGGCATTTTTTTTGGATACATCCATAATTCTTTTCTTCCAGAAGATTGGAAAGGATTAAATTTTGATCATGCGGGTTTGCCTATGGAAGCAATTCGTCAAAGTTTTCCCATTGGAACATTCATTTGTGCTGGTATCGTTTTATTTATTCCCGCCCTATTTGTTATGATTTTAGGCAATTCAATTCTAGCCAAAAAATTTACCCTTAAACCCTATGCTGGTTGGGCCCTTTTCGTAATTTTCTTTTTGAGTTTAGCATTCTTAGCTATCAACATTCCTGGCATTGTTTACGGATTCAAGGAAGAAGCTGAATTTAAAATTGAAAAAACATTTGCCATCACTAAAAAGATTCAGGTATTAAAATTACACAGAGTTGCACTCGATGATTATCGCGTTACTAATATCAACTTAAAAGGATATGATGGCAATGAAATAAAAATAATAGAGCGCTTTGAAGCTCAAGGTTCAACGAAATTAGTTGCCAAAGAAAATGCGCAATTGGTTGGTTATATTGTAACCCAAGAAGACAGCACGTTCACGTTCGATTCAAATATCACTTTTAAAAAGAATTCAAAGTTTAAATTTCAACGCTTAAATATTGATCTATTTATTCCTTATGGTCAGGCATTTGAAGTTGATCACGAATTATGGGAAATACTTCAAAATAATCCACCATATTACAACATCAACATCAATCGTGAAACCTATCAATGGAAGTTTACTCTGGAAGGAAAACTGGAGTGCCTCACTTGCCCAGCAAAAGCAAACAAGCAAGATGGCATTGCAGACAATGATGAATTCGGATTAAAAGATTTTAAAGAAATAGAATTGAAAGGCATATTTAATGTAATGATTCTTCGAGGCGATGAATATTCTATACAAATCAAAGGTAATGAAGATCAAAAGAAACTGTACGCTGTAAACCAATATGCAGATAAACTTGAAATCTATTATAAGACTAAGCGTAGCAAATTTTGGAACAGAACTTTTGCACAGAAAGAATTTGTAACTCTAGAAATCACCATGCCTAGCTTGGAGAAATTAGAAGTTACGGGCGCTGGTAAAATAAGCATTAAAGGTTTTGAAGAAGATGAAATGCATATCCATTTATCAGGTGCTATGTCGGGCGAAGCAAACCTATTGGTTGATCAATTGTATTATACTTCCACTGGGCCAATTGCTTTTGAATTGGATGGGCACGGAGATTACCTTGATGCTTCGGTTTCTGGCCCATCACAATTAAAAGCCGATGGTTTCAAACTTACTAGAGCTAATATTACTGCTCATGGGTTAGGCCAAGTTTCGGTAAATCCCACTGAGACTATTGAAATAAATAAAGACTTTACCAGCAATGTAAAATATACTGGCAATCCTGAAGTAATTAAAAAGGAATGA
>JANXRR010000056.1 GCA_025356795.1 Bacteroidia bacterium | reverse complement strand
GGCAGCGACTCTATTCTATTAATATTTGCAATTACTTCTTCTGCTGAATAATTGTCTTTCGGGACAAATTTGCCGATTGGGTATTTTAATGGCTCGTCTGCCACTGTTAGGGCTGGCTTCGGATTTTTTTCAGCCTCTGGTTTATTGTAAGCTTTCTTATTAAGCTTAATGGGTTTATTTTTTCGGCTCTTTTTTACCCTAATATTTGTCAACTCAATTAGGAGTGCAAAAGCAACTGCAAAATAAATATAGCCCTTGGGTACTTTGAATTCCAACGCCTCCAGGAATAACATAAAACCAATAAGTATTAAAAATCCTAAAGCTAAAACTTCCATAGAAGGATGCTGTTGAATAAATCGGCTGATATGCCCTGAAAAGAACATCATTATAAATATGGAAACGATTACTGCAATAATCATGATCACTACTTTATCCGGATCTACAATGCCAACAGCAGTTAAAATAGAATCGAAGGAGAAAATAATATCCAGAAGGATTATTTGAACAATAGTTCCGAATAGTGTCACTTCTTCTTTCTTTTTCTTTTTCCCATGCCCATCTTCATCATCGCTTTCCATGCCATGATTGATTTCCATAGTGCTTTTAGCGATTAGAAATAATCCACCAAAGCCGAGAATTAAATCTTTACCACTAAAACTTTTTGGCTCACCAAAAATAAAATTGGCAGGAACAGTAAAAAGGGGTTGGGTGAATTGAATAATCCAGGTAATGGTTAACAATAAGGCTATACGAACGAACATAGCCAAGAATAGTCCCACGTTTCTAGCTTTCGTTCGGCTTTCCTCTGGTAATTTATTTGAAACAATTGAAATAAAAATGATGTTATCAATACCAAGTACAATCTCTAAAAAACAAAGCGTAAGTAGAGCGAGCCAGGTGTCAGCTTTAAGAAACAATTCCATAGTTCGGGGATGCAGTTTTTGGATTTAAGGACACCAAATTAATCAAAGCCTTTAACTTTCAAAAAAATCCAAAGAGTACACGTGTAAGTTATTTTTGGATAAATCGGTCAATTAGCTTTATTAGGCTTTTTCGCCACTTTTTTAGAATTAAAAGGCAGAAAAAAGATTTAAAATTATTTACCCATTTAAGATAGAAGGTTCTAGAATGGATTTTCTCCTTGTCCCTTCCCAATTTTATAAGTTTGATGTAAATAAATTTTTTCTTGTATAAGGTTGCAATCGTTTTCTACTTTAACTTTATTAGCGTATCTATTGCTTCTGGCTAAAAATAAATCTACTAGTGCTTTAATCTAAAATCATGACTGACCTTCAATATCAAGATGTTAATTTGCGGCTTCACCGGTTGGAGCAAAATTTGCCTAACGATTTCCTATTGAGCCTCTATACAGATCTTGTTCGACAGCATATTAATTTATTAAAAGATCTTCTCCATAATCGATTTTCAAGAGAAGATTATGAAAATCAAGTGCGTTTGGAAAGAGATGTGAAAATTTTAGAGAAAAGCCTAGTTCATCTTAATGATCTGCTTAGTCGACAAAATAGCTCGCAGTTGAAATCAGATATTGATGGAATGGGAATCTCCTCAATAAATTGAGATTTGTTTTTTATGGTCAATCTGATTAACTCCAATGTTATTAAATTGTTAAGTAGATTAACAATTTAATAACAATAGCTACTTTTGATTATAAATCTAAATAACATGGTAAGTAAAAAAGAAATCCAAACTAAGGTTCAAGAATCGGTATCTCAAGCTATTCAAAAGCTTGAAATGAGTGAGCCGTCAAAAAAGACTCAGAAAGTCATTAAGAAATCTTCTAAGAAATTAGCCTCTAACATTAAGAAGGATCTTAAAAAGTTTGCCAAAAAAAGCGATAAAGCGGCTACTAAAGCTAGCATAAAGGTGGAGGGCAAAAAAAAGAAGAAAATTGAATTAGCTGCTTAGATTTAGAATCCCTGCAAATTATTTAAGAATTTGTGGAGGGGCAGTCTATGCTAAGTTGTGAAATACACTTTGCACGTCATCATCTCCTTCCAAAGCTTCCACTAGTTTGAGTACTTCGTCTTGGGCCGTGTCGTCAAGTTCTTTGATATTACTGGGCAGATATTGCAGTTCTGAGCTTTTTGCTTCCAAGCCTTTTGCTTCTAAAAATTTGAGCATGTGCCCAAATTCGTTGAATGACGTATAAACTATTGTTTCATCTTCATCTGTTTGAATATCTTCTGCGCCCGCATCAATTAAATCAAGTTCTAACTTTTCAAGGTTCAATTTGCCAAGGGCGAATTTGAAAACGCCTTTTCTTTCAAACATAAAAGCAACTGATCCTGAATTACCCATGCTGCCCCCATTTTTAGAAAATAAGAGCCGCACATTAGCTACAGTTCTTGTTGGATTATCAGTAGCACATTCCACAACAATTGGCACGCCATGAGGGGCATATCCTTCATAAATAACTTCTTGAAAATCTTTTTCTTCCTTGGATGACGCTCTCTTGATAGCAGCGTCAACTCTATCTTTGGGCATATTCATACCCTTGGCATTTTGTATTACCATGCGAAGTTTGGGATTGTTTTCAGGCAAAGGGCCTGCCTGCTTTACAGCAATTGCAATGTCCTTTCCTATTCGGGTAAAGCCTTTTGCCATCTTATCAAATCGGGCAAACATTTTGTGCTTTCTCTTTTCGAATACGCGTCCCATAGGTTTAAATTAAGAGCGTAAAAATAGCCTGATTAACTGAATTTGAAAATTAGACAGCAAGATTCAATTGCTCAGCCAAAAAAAATTGCTTGTTGGAATCAGGATTCAATGCCACGCTTAGGGAAGTTGAAAACTATGGAAGTAATTATGGGGGCAAAGAAAATAAGCATTGTCAAGAGTGACATAAAAAGTTCAACACTGGAATCTTCTCCCAATTTACTGATAAATGCTTCTGGTTGGTAATGAATCAATAACGACATCAATAGTTTTAATGAAAGCATAAAGATTACAACGAAGGCAGACGTTTCGAGGAAGCTATATTTTTCCATTAATTTAACAAACCATTGAGCAATAAATCGCATAGCTAATATCCCAATAAAAACGCCAATGTATATTAGAAGAATGTTAGGCGTGAAGGCAACTGCGGCAAAAACGTTATCAATGGAAAAAGCCATATCCATTACTTCTACCAAGATTACTGTTGACCAAAATGTTCCAATCTTTTTATAGAAGAATTGGTAAATGGTATTGTTGGATTTATTGATCTCACCATCATCTTCCATATCTTCCTTTATTTTCGCAACTGAATAAATCAAATAAACTAAATAGACGCTCGATAACACTCGAAATATCCATAATGCGACCACGCTGATTGAGCCA
>JANXRR010000046.1 GCA_025356795.1 Bacteroidia bacterium | reverse complement strand
AATAAAGAAGAAGCGGGAGGGTATGATCCTGAAGAAAGATTAAGCGTAATTAGGAAAATGTTTTTTACTTATGAAAAGAGTTTTGGCAAAGAAAAGATGACCTTAATTAGTCAAGCGCAAACAGCAGGCTTTTCTAAATTTGTTGAAAACAAAAGATGGACCTACAGCAATGTAGCTTTTGCCACTGTGCACTTGGTTGGCACAAACAATTTTTTCTTACCAGATAGTAAAAATCAAAACAAAGAATTCTTTGAACGCGACAATGCTAACATTGCCTGGCTCAAAGAAATTTTTGTGCAAGCTAAACTTAATAATAATGCAGGTATTATGTTGTTTACGCAAGCCGATATGTTTAATCCGGATAAGGAGAGTTCGGGTTTTGTTAACGTGTTAAAAGAACTAAAGAAACTTACCATCGATTTTGGAAAGCCTGTGGTGTTGGTAAATGGCGATTCACATAAATACATTGTTGATAAGCCTATTTTGCGTGATGCAAAAACAAAAAAGGTGTTAGAAAATTTTACGCGGGTGCAAGTGTTTGGCGAGCAAGATATGCACGCTGTAAAGATTACAATCAATCCATTGTCGCCAAGTTTTTTCTATACAGAGCAATTGATTGTGAATGGAAATTAAATTGGCATTAAGCTATATGGTAGTATTATTTACCTTTAAAACTTTGTGTGTGAAGCAAAAATAGATTATTAGAATAATGAATTCATTTAAAATCATATTATTCCTTAGCTTCATCATAATATGTTCTTCCTGCAAAAAAAACGCAAACGATCCATCACCTGTACCAATAATACCACCTGTAGCTATCGATACATCTTGGGCAGTTTATTATAATGCTACTGAGTTACTAAAAAGCACTGCGTTTAATAATGGCGTTAATTTAGGTAACATTCAAAACAAGAACTTGTATGAAATTTCAGGCATTGCAGCAAGTTATGCTATACCCAAAGCTTTGTGGATGGAACAAGATTCGGGCAACCCAAATGTAATTTATTTATTTGATAAAGCTGGCTTACAATTGGGTAGTGCAGAGCTTACAAGTATTTCAAACCGCGATTGGGAAGATATGTCAATGGCACCTGGCCCTTTGGCTGGTATCAACTATATCTATCTCGCTGAGATTGGTGACAATAAAAAGGTAAACACCACCAACTATATTTATCGTTTTCCTGAGCCAATAATTTCAATTAGCGTTCCCAATCAGAAAATTGCTATCCTAGATAAAATTACTTTTCATTATCCTGATGGAAGCAAAAATGCTGAAGCTGTTATGATTGACCCGTTGACAAAAGATGTATACGTGGTTTCAAAGGAAGACAACGCGGTTATCTATGTGGCTAAGTATCCACAAGATGTAACCAAAGATTTTGCCATGACAAAGGTGGGAGTGCTTCCTATTTCAACAGTAACGGCTGCCGATATTTCACCCGATGGAAGTGAGGTGGTGATTAAGACCTATTCACAAATTTTTTATTGGAAGAAGACTAGCAATGAAACCATTTCTCAATTATTAAAGAAAACACCTATACTTCTTCCCTATACTATAGAAGCCAAAGGTGAAGCCATTTGTTGGGCAACCGATGGCTCGGGATATTACACTACTAGTGAAGTAGTTGATAACATGCCTGCCTTCGTATCTTTTTATAAGAGGAAATAAAGAGTGATAAATTTTATTGCAGATTGGATGATAGGTATAAAGCCACGCAGCGCAGCTAAATAGTTAATGGCTGTTAGGTACAGTTCTTTCAATTTCTTTTAAGTTCTCTATCTTCTTGTTTCGCAAGAATCCATTAATGCCTTCAAAATGTTCTTTAATGCGCTTATTACCAAATTCAAAAACTTTGGTGGCCAATCCATCTAAGAAATCACGATCGTGAGATACAAGAATTAGTGTGCCATCAAAAGCACGTAAAGCGTCTTTGAGTATATCTTTTGTTTTTATGTCTAGATGATTAGTAGGTTCATCGAGAATTAGTAAGTTGACGGGTTGCAATAATAGTTTGATCATAGCCAACCTGGTTTTCTCTCCCCCTGAAAGCACTTTCACTTTCTTTTCGATGGTATCGCCACCAAACATAAAGGCACCTAAAATGTCTTTGATTTTGCTTCGGATATCGCCAAAGGCAATTTGATCGATCGTTTGAAATACGGTAATGTCTTCTTCTAACAAGGAAGCTTGATTTTGAGCAAAATAGCCGATCATAGAATTATGACCTAGTTGTAGCTTGCCTTCAAAATCAATCTCCCCCATAATTGCTTTTACTAATGTAGATTTGCCCTCGCCATTTTTACCAACAAAGGCAATTTTTTCTCCTCTAGAAATAGTTAATGAGGCATCTTTAAAAACCACGTGATCGCCATAGCGTTTTGTAAGGCCATCAACAATAACAGGATAATTTCCAGATCGTGGGGCAGGAGGGAACTTCAAATTAAGTGCTGATGAATCGACTTCATCCACTTGCACAATATCAATCTTTTCAAGCATTTTCACGCGCGATTGCACTTGAAGCGTTTTAGAGTAAGTGCCTTTGAAGCGTTCAATAAATCCTTCTATGTCAGCAATTTGTTTGGCTTGGTCATCAAATTGTTTCTGCTGCTGCTCGCGTCTTTCTTTGCGCAGTTGTAAATATTGTGAGTAAGGAACTTTGTAATCGTAGATGCGGCCCATAGTAACTTCAATGGTGCGGTTGGTAATGTTATCTACAAATGTTTTATCGTGCGATATTACAATCACTGCCTTGGCATTGTTAACTAAAAAATCTTCCAGCCATTGAATCGATTCAATGTCCATGTGGTTGGTGGGTTCATCCAATAAAATGAGGTCAGGCTTTTGTAAAAGTATTTTAGCAAGTTCGATCCTCATGCGCCATCCACCGCTAAATTCGCTTGTAGGCCGTATAAAATCTGAACGTAAAAAACCTAAACCTAACAAGGTCTTTTCAATCTCTGCATCGAAATTGATTTCCTCAATGGAATAGTATTTTTCGCTTAGTTCAGAAACTTGCTCAATTATTTTTGAGTATTCATCTGATTCATAATCTGTTCTTGTTTCTAGCTGATGGTTAAACTCATCCATCTGTTTTTTCATATCCAATATTTTCCCGAAAGCTTTTGATGTTTCTTCAAAAACGGTGGAGTCATCATCTGTCAATAAATGCTGGGGCAAGTAAGCAATAATGGCGTCTTTGGGTGCTGATATTTTGCCTCGCGTTGGTTTACTATTTCCAGCAATAATTTTGAGGAGTGTGGATTTACCCGCACCGTTTTTTCCCATAAGGGCAATGCGATCATTTTCGTTGATGTTAAAAGTTATGTCTTTGAAAAGGATAGTTCCACTAAACTCAACACTAAGGCTGTCTACAGAAATCATAGTTCGATTTTAAGCGGCAAAGATAACTGGATAATTTGATTAGTTTTGATTGGTATTTGCAGATGATAAATTGGCATAAGGGCAGCGAAAATAATATTCTCCTGAGCCTACTGATAGAATTGAATAGGAGCCGCTGCCAGCTATTTTATATACTTCTGTTACAGCCCTATTACTCTCCTTTATTTCGCTTACATTTTTAGAGGGCATCCAAATTTCGGCTTTAGCATTAGTGGGAATTATAACATGAAGAAAGAACTGATTATTCTCTATTTTCCAATCACTCACAATTTTTCCTTTAATGGACTGATAGCTTCCTTTAGCCCACGTTAAGTTGCCTGCTGGCTGTGGCTTAATTTTTATTGTTTCAAAACCAGGTGTGGCAGTAGTAATTCCTAAAAGAGAACTATAAAACCATTCGTCAATGGATCCAAACATCGGATGGTTTTGCGATGGCGCATTATCAGGATACATCCAGGTTTCCCAAAGTGTAGTAGCACCTTGGGCTAGCATATATCCCCAACTTGGAAAATCCTTTTGGTCAGCAATTTGGTAAGCGAGTTCGTTAAGGTTGTTTTCTCTCAACACATCAAACATCATCTTCACGCCAAAGATACCTGATGACACATGGTAGTTGTGCCTTTTAAATTCATTCAACAAGACTTCTATTGTCTTTTCTTTTTCGGGAGAAAGAGCATACCACAGGCCAAATACCTGGGCAGATTGAGTAGCATTGTCAAATCTTCCCGTAGCTGGAACATAATATTTTTTAATAATATCATGCTTTATTTTTTTTGCTAAGACAGAATATTTTACGCTGTCATCTTCACGATTTAAGAGGTGTGCAAATTCCTTGGCCAAAAGTGCATGATGATAGTAAAAAGCGGAAGCAGAAAATGCTTCCGCTTTTGGATCAAGGGCCTCGTGATCGCCAATGTCCCAATAGAATAAACCATCAACGGCATGTGCCTGAAGAAACTCCATTTGTTTTTGTAGGTTTGAATAGTGTTCAACTATGATGCGTTTGTCACCATAAAATTCATACAACTGCTTTTGCAGATAAGAGAAGGCCAATTGCCAACCTAACGGACCAGACATGCCTCCATAACCTCTATCAGCAATGCCAGTAAACGGGGCAATTTCTGTAATGCCACCATCGGCCTGTTGATCGTTGGCGAAATCGCGAACAGCCTTACGATAGAAATTACTCATATCAAAGTTGAACATATACGAATTGGCTGTGGCCACCATGTCAGCACCATAACCCATCTTTTCGCGGGCTGGGCAATCGGATTGCACACTGAAAACATTACTTAAGAATGTCCATTTGACTGCTTCATGGATTTTATTAAACGTTTCATTAGAGCAACTAAACTCCCCAACAGGTTTAAGATCTGAATTCATGCGTAAACCTTCAATGTTTATATCTGGGTTGCCTGGCAAACTGGTTATTTCTACATATCTAAATCCATGAAATGTAAATCTAGGTGACCATTCTTCTACACCTGCGCCTTTTAAAATGTATACGTCCTCTTGCCAAGCAGTTTGGGGGGAGCCTTTGCCACCATTTATTGACCAGCCTTCTTTGATTTGTCCAGCAACTGAAGTTAAGTAATTGAGCGAGCCATCTGGATGCAGTGCTTCCCCATATTTCAATTTGATTTTTGTTCCAGCTTTTCCACGTACCTTAATTCTAGCAACACCAGCAAAGTTTTGACCCATATCGGCAATGAACACTCCTGTAGTGATTTCTTTTATTGAAATTGGTTTTACGATTTTTGTAATCCGAATTGGTGGTTGCATCTGGCATGAAAGTTTACCTGAAGGGCCTTCAATTACAGCGGTTTCTTTCCATTGAGATATATCAATTCTTGAGGTTAACCAATTGGACTGCTCTAGTCTTGCATCGTATTGTTCTCCGAGATAGACATTATTGCGAACAATTGGGCCAGCAGCCGTAAGCCAAGTGTTGTCGGTTACTATCTGTTCTGTGCTTCTATCACTATATTCAATGTGAATTTCAGCTTTTAAACAAGGCCTATCGGTGTGTTGAATGTCGCGTAGATTAAATCGGGAGAAAAGTTTTAACGGGAGTGGATTGTACCATCCATTTCCAACCATTATGCCAGCAATATTTTGACCCATCTTTAAATAAGAAGTAATATCATAAACTGAATAAAGAACTTGTTTGCTGTAAGTTGTCCATCCTGGCTCCAATACTCTATCGCCTATTTTCTTCTCATTGAGATACGCCTCATAATACCCTAGCCCAACAATGTATAATCGGGCCTTGCTTATTTTCTTAGAAATCTTAAACTCTTTCCTAAATAAAGGCATGCGGTCATCTTGATAGAAATCTTCATCTAGTAGAAATTGCTGGCTACCATCATTTATCCATTGCGCTTTCCAATCGTTTTTATCGAGTGCTGCAGTTTCAAACCAAGCTGGTTCGCTCCATTTGGAGATAGTGTTGTTTCTGTCAGTAACCCGAACTCGCCAATAATATCGTGTGAAGGATTGAAGGGCTTTTTCATTGTATTCAACATTGGTATTTTGTGAAGATTGTATCTTTTTAGTTTTCCAA
>JANXRR010000036.1 GCA_025356795.1 Bacteroidia bacterium | reverse complement strand
CGCCTGATGTTGATTTCATTTCCATTGGGCAATGGCACATTGAATTTACTCTTATCTAATTTTTTCCAAGCTTCTTGCAAATCCATATCACATTGCTTTTAATGTTTTGATCAAGCCATCTTTAATCCGGTGAAGCTTTACAGCAGTGTTGTTTTTTGTTAGCCCCGATATTTCTGCAATTTCTTCGTTTTCATAGCCATCTAAGTGAAGCGTTATAATCATTTTATCAACTTCATTGAGTTGCCTAATGGCGTAATACAATGCTTCGCTTTCATCTTTCTCTATCTTTTCAGAATGGTTGAGCGATTCCAAATTTTCGCGGGCTTCTACTTTTACTGGCCTTCGTTTAAAAGTAAGCACCGTGTTCAGGCTTAGGCGATAAAGCCAGGTAGAAAACTTTGAACGGCCATCGAAATTGGGGAACGACTTCCATGCCTGAAAAAGAATTTCCTGGAAAAGGTCTTTCTCATCTTCCTCGTGGTTAATGTATAGGCGGATCACCTTGAAAATGATGCCCCTGCAACTTTGAATCTGTTCTGTAAATTCCTTTTCCAGCTTTTGATAAGTTAAAAAGTTACTCTTGATTCTGACACTTGTTGGGCTTCTGGTTTTTTTCTGTCAGAAGTAAGATAATAGCTAGAGCGATACAAATCACAAAACAAATAATAATAGGCAGGTCAGTCATTGTAAACCATTTTGGTTAATAAGTATCGCAGCTACTACAAAAATTACAAGAGCTAATAATTTTACTTACTCAAAAAAGAACAAGCCTGTTATCTTTGCCACATGAAGGAAACCCCTACAGAAACACCACTTATGAAGCAGTACAATGCTATAAAGGCGAAGTACCCGGGGGCTTTGTTACTTTTTCGTGTGGGCGATTTTTATGAAACTTTTGGTGAGGATGCAATTGCTGCCAGCAAAGTGCTGGATATTGTGCTTACTAAGCGTGGAGCAGGTTATGCTTCAGAAATTGAATTGGCAGGCTTTCCGCATCATGCACTCGATACGTATTTGCCTAAACTTGTGAGGGCAGGGAATAGAGTTGCCATCTGCGACCAATTAGAGGATCCTCGGTTTGTAAAGGGCATTGTGAAGAGAGGCGTTACCGAATTGGTTACTCCAGGTGTTTCCTTCAATGATAATGTGTTAGAAAAAAGACAGAATAATTTCTTAGCCTCCATTCATTATTCAAAAAATGTAGTGGGGGTTTCTTTTTTGGATATTAGCACGGGCGAATTTTATGCCGCGCAAGGTCAGGAGAGTTATATTCTTAAACTCATTCAAAGCTTTGGGCCGGCAGAAATTATTTTCGCTAAAACCAACCGCTCAAAAGTTGAATCACAATTTGCTGAGGGCTGCTCTACTTTTGCCCTGGATGATTGGGTGTATGCCTTTGACTTTGCACAAACCAAATTACTGTCGCATTTTAAAACAGCAAACCTTAAAGGCTTTGGTGTCGATAATTTTACGGAAGCCATAATTGCCGCGGGAGCAATTTTGCATTACTTAGAAGCAACTGAACATAAAGACACGCATCACATTGCTACCATAGCACGCATTGATCAAGATAAGCATGTGTGGTTGGATAAGTTTACTATTAGAAACTTGGAGATTGTTTCCTCTTCGCAAGAAGGTGGCGTTTCTTTATTGGAAATAATAGATCGAACAATTACGCCCATGGGCTCTAGACAGTTGCACAAGTGGATGATCTTACCGCTCAAAGAAAAGCAACCCATTGAACAGCGCTTGGCAATTGTTCAAATGCTTGTTGGCGATTCCGCTCTCTCTGAAAAAATAGCAACGCAATTAGGCCAAATAGCTGATCTCGAGAGATTGATTTCAAAAGTAGCCGTTGGCAGAATTAACCCCCGCGAGTTACTGCAATTGAAGCGCTCACTTCAAGCCATTCTTCCCATAAAAGAATTATTGAGTTCTATGAATTCGCAAGAACTTGTTAAAATGAGCGATCAACTTCATAGATGTGAATTTTTATTAGCTAAGATTGAACAAGAGCTTCAAGAAGATGCGCCCATGCTGGTTCATCAAGGGGGTATTATAAAAAAAGGGGTAAATGCTGAACTGGACGACCTTCGCGCCATTGCCTTTTCTGGGAAAGATTATCTTTTGCAAGTACAGAAGAGAGAGATTGAGCGAACGGGCATTGGCTCTCTAAAAATATCATTCAACAAAGTTTTTGGATACTATCTTGAAGTTAGCAACGCAAATAAAGATAAAGTGCCTGCCGATTGGATTCGCAAGCAAACGCTTGTCAATGCCGAGCGATATATTACCGAAGAGTTAAAAGTGTATGAAGAAAAGATTTTTACGGCTGAAGAAAAGCTTGGTGCAATTGAAATAAGATTATTTCAAGAATTGGTGCATCACACGGCCGATTTTATTTCTCAAATTCAACAGAATGCAAAAGTCATTGCTACGCTCGATTGTCTTCTATCTTTTGCTACTGTAGCTATTGCCAACAAATACTGTAAACCAGAAATTAATAATTCTACCCAATTATACATTGAAGCGGGAAGGCATCCTGTAATAGAAAAGCAACTGCCAATAGGCGAAAGCTATGTGCCTAACGATATCTACCTCGATACAGAAAATCAGCAAATACTAATTATCACGGGGCCTAACATGGCGGGTAAGTCTGCTCTGTTAAGGCAGGTGGCACTGATTGTGTTGATGGCGCAAATGGGTAGCTATGTGCCAGCACAACAGGCCGCAGTTGGCATTGTAGATAAAATATTTACCCGAGTTGGAGCGAGCGATAATCTATCAAGAGGAGAATCAACCTTTATGGTAGAGATGACCGAAACCGCAAGTATACTTAACAACTTGAGCGATCGAAGCTTGATTTTGATGGATGAAATTGGCCGTGGCACCAGTACCTATGATGGCGTTTCTATAGCATGGGCAATTGTAGAATATCTTCATAACCATAAAGAAGCGAAACCAAAAACATTGTTCGCCACTCACTATCACGAGCTTAATCAACTGGCGGAAGATTTGGTGCGTGTGAAAAATTTTAATGTGTCGGTTAAAGAAATAGGCGACAAAATTATTTTTATGCGCAAGTTGATGGAAGGCGGAAGCGAACACAGCTTTGGCATTCACGTAGCGCAATTGGCAGGCATGCCCAACAAAGTAGTGCTGCGTGCAAATGAAATTTTACAATTTTTAGAAAAGGATAAGTATAAAAACGAGACGAAAAAATTTGACGATATACCCAAGCCGCAACCACAAATGAGTTTTTTTGAAGTAGATCCGAAATCAAAAGCGATACAAGAGATGCTTACAAAGATTGATATAAATGCAATCTCTCCGGTAGAAGCTTTATTAAAGTTGAATGAGTTGTTGAATGTTGTTAAAAGAAAGAACTGATTCTAGAGCTTTGCTTGTAAGAATAGCTCGTGCAACTTTAATACCTGCGGAATTAACAGCTCACGCTCATCATTTCTAATTATAAAATCTGCCATTTTCATTTTCACTTCTTCGGGTAGCTGATTGGCAATAATTTTAATAACATCGCTTTCGGTTCGGTGTGGATCGCGCGCCAGCACACGCTTAATACGAATTGGTTCAGGCGCTGAAACAACAATAATTTTATCTAGATCCTTAGTTGATCCGGCTTCAAATAAGAGCGCAGCTTCCTTCAAAATGTATGGCTGCAATTGATGCTCTTCTTTCCAAGTGTTGAAATCAGACGCTACCCGTGGATGAACCAATTGATTTAATTTCGCCAACTTTTCAGGTATGCTAAAAACCATTTTAGAGATATGGACTCTGTCAAGATTTCCATCTTCACCATAAGCATAAGAGCCAAAAGCATCTTTGATCTGGTCTTTTAAAACCTCGTTCGTATTCAAAATAATTCTTGCTCTGCTGTCGGCATCATAACTAAGAATGCCAAGCGCATTAAAAATTTCGCACACAATACTTTTGCCACAGCCTATGCCGCCAGTGATGCCTACGCAAATGGGTTTGTTCACACTTTAAAAAATATTAACTGCCAATGAATCTAATCTAATAATAGAACAATACGAAGGAATGCCTTCTACTCGGGGTTTGATAATATGATTTCCTTTTTTTATTTTTCTTAAGTTGATGCTAATTGAGGGAATAATTTTTTTGAAATCTTCGCTTTTGGTTGTGGGTACTTGAATTTTGATGGACATACTATCTTGACTTAACGAGACATGATTCCATTTTGGCAAGTTTTTGATTTCCACTTTCGATTTTACTTCCACCGTGGTTACTTGATCTACCTCAAACATTACTTCAACGTGCGTAAAATTAAGTTGTATCATTTCTGCAGATGGTAAATTGATGGGAAGTTGATCGCGAAAATTTGAATTTAATTTTTTGCCTGGCAAAGTAATAACTAAGGAATCGGGCAATTTGTGTAATAGACTTTTGGGGCCTTGCAATTGAATTGAATCAGGTAACACTACAACGGGACTGATGCGCCCATAACCTTCTTTGAAAGTGATGTCTTTTGAGTCGACAAAAAGTTTATAAGTATGCTTATCCTTTTGATCAAATTGGAGGTACAATGTATCTGTGACCACGTAATTAATTTGGAGCTTCCCAATTTGATTGGCTAACATTGGAGGCAAGGAACTGCCCACAATTTTTTTTACCTCAATAGGCTTTTCTAACGGTATGGTTAAACTTGGAATTTTATAACCAAATGTTTCCCTAAAAAGCTCCCAGCCATTGCCACTTACATTTACGAGTACCGAGGCTGGGAGTTCTTGAATGGGGCTCGCTTTTTCAACATCATATTCGAAGCGGAGCGGAAATTTTATGTTGGAAGTGTATTGCTTATTTAAGGCATTGAAAGCCCAAAAAATACTCGCGGTTAAAAGACAAAGCAATACGGCTCTCCAATTGGTGCGATTAAATTGAAACAAATTTACAAGTACACGTAAAAAACTCACATGTTTAGTTTCTATTTTTTGCCAAATATTGATTTGGTTGTTTCCATTGAAATTGCTGACTTAGACATTTTTATACGACCGCCACGCTCAACTTCCAAGCTAATGGTATCACCTTCAATTTCTGCCACACGCCCATATATTCCTCCTATGGTCACTACATCATCACCCTTTTTAACTTCGTCAATAAATTTCTTTTGGTCTTTTGCTTTTTTCTGTTGCGGACGGATCATGAAAAAATAAAATACAACGATGATACCGATCAACGGGATGAATTGCATATAACTGCTTCCGGCTGCTGCTTGTAATAAAATTGAAAACATAATGTGGTTTAAGTTTAAGGCTGCAAGTTATCCTTTAAAAAGCAAACATCCCAAACCATATGATTTGGGATGTTCAATCTATATATTAATATCCTTGATCCTATTTTACCGGGCCATTGGCTCCATCAGGTTTTGGAGTTACCATCGCCTTAAATCGTAGCGTGGTTACTTTAGGCCATGTGTTGCTGGTAACTGTAATTGTTTTATTTTGAATGCCTTGCTTGCCATTGGTGTCAAACTCAGCTTTTACAAACCCTGATCCACCCACAGGAATTGGCTCTTTGCTCCAGTTAGGAACTGTGCAACCACATGATGGCTGAGCATTTTGAATAATGAGTGGAGCTTGGCCTGTATTTTTGACTTTATATTCATAAATAACTTTTGGTCCTTCTGGCACAGTGCCGAAATCGTGATCAACTACTGCAAAAGATGCAACAGGAAGAGGCCCCTCGGGCTTTTCATCAGCTGTAGGTTGTACGGTGGGTAATGTAGCCGAAGGTGTTGGTGAAGCAACAGTAGCCGGTTTGTTTCCTTCGATGGCAGTCAATCTACTTTCCAATTCAGCAATTCTTTTTTCAGCCGCGCGATCGTGGCATGAAACCATACCAACCAAAAGGACGGAAGCAATTAATAGACTTTTTATATTTTTCATCTTTATATAGTGGTAAGCTTTTCCAATTGTAAAATTCATTCAAATGAGAGTATCATCCTAACCTACAATTTTGTTTAACAAATCATTAACTCTTTTTGTCGCCACGAATTTGGGCTAATAATTCATCCACATCTTCCAACAGCCGTTCTGCTTTTCCTTTGGCTTCGGAAACAACTTTTTGACCTTGCGATTTTGCTTCTGAAGTCAGTGGAGTTTCCTTTCCTGTAACAAGATCGTCTAGAAATTCTTCCAGCATTTTTTTATATTTATCAAGCTTGAATGAAAGCTTTTCGCGAGTTGCAGTGCCTTTGTCAGGCGCATATAAAATACCTAAAATGGCACCTGCCGCAGCACCTGCCAAGAA
>JANXRR010000021.1 GCA_025356795.1 Bacteroidia bacterium | reverse complement strand
CTGTAAATCAAACACCAATTGATTGGCACAACAACACTGCCAACATTTTAGCAGCCATTGAAGCTGCAAAAAAGCAAAAGGTAAAAATAGTATGCTTTCCAGAAATGGCTATTACCGGGTATGGCTGCGAAGATTTATTTATAAGTGATTGGGTTGCCGAAAGCGCCTGGGATGAACTAGAGAAAATTGCCATTACTTGTGACACCATTACGGTATGCGTGGGGCTTCCCGTAAGAATTGAAGGATTGACCTATAATGGAGCCGCGGTTATACAGAATAAAGAAATAGTAGGTATTACGTTGAAGCAAAACCTGGCTCTTGATGGCGTGCACTACGAACCGCGTTGGTTTACAGCTTGGCGTGCCGATAAGGTGATTGACATTCAACGTAAAGGAAAGTCCATTACTGTAGGAGATTTAATTTATGAAGATAACGGCATTCGTTTTGGCTTTGAAATTTGCGAAGATGCTTGGCGCGTAAATAGACCAGGCTACAGATTATGCGAACGAGGTGTAGATCTTATTCTCAATCCCAGTGCAAGCCATTTTGCTTTAGGGAAAAGTGAGTTGAGAGAAAAAAATGTGGTGATAGATGGATCCCGAAAATTCAACTGTTCTTATCTGTTTGTAAATCTTTTAGGCAATGAAGCCGGAAGAATGATTTATGATGGCGATATTATTTTTGGGCAGAATGGTAAGCTGCTCGGAGTAAACCGAAGATTGTCTTTCCAATCATTCAACTTACTATCTTGTGAAATTAATTTCGATAATTTAAACCACTCGCAAGTATTACCAACGCTGGATAACAAAGAAAGAAACGAGGAGTTTGCACGTGCTGAGTCATTAGCTCTTTTCGATTACGTAAGAAAAAGCAAAGCTAAAGGGTTTGTTTTAAGCTTGAGCGGAGGAGCAGATTCCTCTTGCTGCGCGGTGCTGGTAGCAGAAATGATAAGGAGAGGAATACACGAATTAGGCATTGAAGCATTCTGCAAATCACTTTCAATTTCAACAACTAACGGCCAACAGCAGATCACCAACAAACTCCTCACCGCAGCCTACCAAAGCACTAAAAATTCATCGAAAGAAACTCTTAATGCTGCAAAACAATTGGCAGATTCAGTTGGATCAGCCTTCCACCATTGGTCAATCGATGAAGAAGTTAATTCTTACTGTTCCAAAATTGAAAAAGTAGTAGAAAGAAAATTAACTTGGGAAACTGATGACATTGCCCTGCAAAATATTCAAGCCAGAAGCAGGTCACCCGTCATTTGGATGCTAGCCAATATCAAACGAAGTATCTTGCTAACTACTTCTAACCGCAGTGAAGGAGATGTAGGGTATGCTACTATGGATGGCGACACCAGCGGCAGCTTGGCTCCCTTAGCAGGAATTGATAAACCATTTATTATACAATGGTTAAAATGGGCAGAAGAAAATTTGAATTACACAGGATTAAAATTGGTAAATAGTCTACAACCAACCGCAGAGTTACGACCTCTTGAGCGCACTCAAACAGATGAGAAGGATTTAATGCCTTATACTTTATTAGTCAAAATAGAAAGGCTTGCCATTAGGGAGCGAAAAGCGCCAATACAAGTCTATCAATTTCTTTTGAAGGAATATCCAGACCATTCCTCGCTTAAAGGATATATTACTAAATTCTTTAACCTATGGGCAGCTAATCAATGGAAGCGAGAACGAATTGCCCCTTCTTTTCACATAGACGATTTTAATGTTGATCCAAGAAGCTGGTGCCGGTTTCCTATTCTATCTGGGAGTTTTACCATCGAATTAGAGGCTTTAGCAAGAATTTAATCTTTGCCCGTCCGGTTTAAGCTAATATCTTTGCCTAGTAGTTAAATTGTGTTTTGAACACTAGGTCTAATTAATTTTAAAATCTTGTTATGATTAGTTATTTGATTTGGAACGGAAGCCCTGAAATTTTTGCGTTTGGCTCGTTTGCGTTGCGCTGGTATGGGCTTTTATTTGCCTTGGGCTTTTTGATAAGTCAACAGATTCTTTTTTACATGTTTAAAAAAGAAGGCAAACCTGAGCGCGATGTAGAAATACTTACTATCTATATGGTGGTAGCCACAATTGTGGGTGCTCGGTTAGGTCATATTCTTTTTTACGAACCTCAAACCATCTGGACAGATCCATTATCTATATTTTTGCCGTTCGAGTTTAGTCCAGAATTTAAGTTCACTGGTTTGCAAGGCCTAGCAAGCCATGGTGGTGCGTTTGCCATTCTTATTGCTTTATGGATTTATTCACGTAAGAAAAAACCCGGGCAAAATTTTCTGCAAATAGTAGATCGAATAGTAATTGTAGTAGCCATTACGGGAGCTTTGATAAGGGTGGGTAACTTTTTCAATTCCGAAATTATTGGCAAACCAACGGACTCTCCTTTGGGCGTTGTATTTGTAAATAGAATTACAGAAGCAATAACCCAAAACAAAAGTGGTGTTAACCCAGTAGATTTTGTTGAAATAAAAAAGGATGCCACGCGCCAAGTTGGCCAAAATGGAAGAGTACCTATTAACATCTATGTTTTCTTTAACCCAGGCACACAGCAAATTAGAATTAATGATTTTATCACTTTTGAAGTAAGAGGTTACCTAAATTTACTTGACGAGTTTATAGACCAACCGCGAAGTGAAGAATTGAAGTTTGAAATAATACAAGAACAAAGTGGATCGTTTGGTGCCAAAATCAGTACAATGGGAATTGCTAGGCATCCCGCTCAATTATATGAAGCTTTCTCGTGTGTAGCGCTTTTTATATTCTTATTTCTTATGTGGAATAAACATAAAGAAAATCTCCCAGCAGGTAGAACGTTTGGATATTTCATGATCATACTTTGGAGCCTGCGCTTCGCCTACGAATTTTTGAAAGAACCCCAAGTGGAGTTTGAAAATGACTTGGTTTTAAATATGGGGCAAAATCTAAGTATCCCTTTATTTCTGGCTGGTATTTTTATTCTTGCAAGGTCATATAGGTCACAACCAAAAACGACTGGAACAGAAATAAGCTAATTCATTCTAATTGTTAGAATCGCCTAAAGTTGCCTTTCGCTAGGAATATTCATGAAGGAGTACAACACACTATTCTATAGCAAGCAGCCATTTAAACTACTTCGATTAATCGGATTTATTACTACTCTATTAGTTGTCTCGGCTCATTTTGCAAAGGGAGGTAATTTTGTAGGTGATACTTTAAATCTTCCAGCTGGTGACACTAGTAATCATGTGGTTCAAGTTGGCCGAGTAATTATTATTGGAAACAAAGTAACGCGAGAGCGAATTATTTCAAGAGAGCTTTCACTGAAACCAGGTGATACTGTTTCAACCAAGGTTTTGCCAGCAATTTTAACGAGAGATAAAAATAAAATTTATAATCTTAGGCTTTTCAATACCGTGAGTTTAAGAGTGCTAGAACTTGGCTTTGATCAAATTGATATTTTGGTTGAAATATCTGAACGGTGGTATACAGATCCCTCTCCTATTTTCGAGCTATCTGATCGAAACCTAAATGAATGGTGGCAAAACTATAATCACGACTTTAACAGAGTTAACTATGGCATACGCCTAAAGCAAAAGAATTTCAGAGGAAGAAATGAAACCTTGCAATTAACAGCTCAGTTTGGCTTTACCAGAAAATTTGAACTCAGCTATCGAATTCCCAACTTGGATAGGTCTCAAAAACACGGCATTGGTTTTAACTTTAACTACAGCGAGCCAAGAAACGCAGCCTACCAAACTAAAGATCACATTCTTAGCTACGTTAGCCTGGGCCGCTCGGTAAAAATAAACCGAAGTGTAAGTATGAATTACACCTACCGGAAATCGTTTTATGAAACTCACAATTTTTCAATTGATTACAATAGCTCCAGCATTCTAGATACCGTACTTGTTTTAAACCCTAATTACTTTATTGATAGAGGCACTTCTCAGCGCTTTACATCGCTGTCCTATTCCTTTAATTCAGAACATCGTGATGTAGTAGCGTATCCATTGAAAGGGTATCAATTTACATTTTCAGTTTCAAAATCTGGCCTATCCAACGAATCGGTTAATCAACTGGAGTTTAATTCAACTTACGCCACCCATATTCCTTTGGAAAGAAAATTTTTTCTATCCAATTTATCGGCAGGGTACATGAGTACACCCACCACTCAGCCCTATTCATTTTTCAGTGCTTTAGGATACCGCGGTCAAGTAGTGAGAGGTTACGAAATTTATGTGATAGAAGGGCCTCAATTTCTATTAAACAAAACAACGTTAAAGAAAAAAATATTCCAACGCTCGTGGCGCGTGGAAGCGATGCCACTCGAACAATTTCGATATTTTCCACTAGCTATATATCTCAAAGGTTATACAGATTTGGGCTATGTTAACAATTACGACTATTATAGTGAGCAGAGCTTAAATACCAGGTTAACGAGTCGAATACTGGTAGGCGCAGGGATGGGCATTGACATCGTAACTTTTTATGATGCTGTTTTTAGAGTTGAATACACGTTTACAAGAGAAGGTACAAAAGGCTTTTTTATCAATCTTAAGAAAGAATTCTGATTTCTTTGTAAAAAAATAACTCACGTCATAGGGACAAATAAAAAATAAGTTTTAACTTTCTCTTGTAATTGAGATAGATGAATTTATTCCGCATTCTGTCCTTCGTTTTATTTCAAACCATTGTATTATTCTCTAGTGGGCAAAGTGTGAGTACAATCATGGGCGCACACTCATTAGGTTTAGCTAACGCCTCAGCCACTTTGGGAGACGATTGGGCGTTACTCAGCAATGTCGGTGGACTAAGTAAAATAAAGACTACCAGCATAGCAATTGCTTACGAGGCCAAGCCTAGCCTAATTGGCGCCAATAGAATGGCAGCAATTATTTCTTTACCTACAAAAATTGGCACTGGTGCCTTCGGGGTATTTAGATTTGGTGATAATCTTTATAGCGAACAAATCATATCAGTAGGCTTTGGTAACGAGTTTGGCAGCACTTCCCTCGGTGTAAAAATAAATTACGTTCAATATAGAATTTTAGGGTTTGGAAATAAAACTGCTGTAAGCATAACCTTTGGTGGCATTACACAATTGACTTCCATGCTCTCAATTGGCGCTTATATTGTAAATTTAAATCAACCAAAGTTATCAACCATCGATGGCGAAAAATTGCCCACTCACTTAATAGCAGGTATCAGTTTTAAGCCTACAGAAACTGTTGCATTATTCACGGAGGTGGATAAGGACTTAAATTATAATCCAATAATTAAAGGAGCCATAGAATATAAAGTCCATAAAAAAGTATTTGTACGGACTGGATTTAATTTACAGCCGCAAGCTGCCTTCTTTGGAATGGGTTTCATTTCATCGCAACTGAAAATAGATTATGCTATTCAATACAATCAAAACTTAGCCACTGCCTTTCAAATTTCTGTAGTTTATCAATTCATTAAACTTCACAAAAAGCAATAAATGAAGAGTTCCATTATTCCTAGAGAACTATTCTTACTAATTATAATTTTTTCTTTGCTTTTCTCAGTCCCGAGTCTTTCACAAGATTATTCTAAAAAAGACATCAACCTTGAAAGATTAATTGATGAAATCTATCCTGTTCAAGATCTTGATATCAACTACGAAGATCTCTATGAGAATTTAGCCCAGATACTGGCTAACCCATTAAACTTAAATACGGTTACACCAGAGCAGCTTCGCTCTCTTTACATTCTCAGAGAAGATCAACTCAATTCCTTTTTCACTTACCGAAAAGAGCGTGGCCCTTTTATATCAGTTTATGAGTTGCAAAGTATTAGTGGGTTTGACGAGAAGGTCATTATTAAGTTACAATATTTTGTAATTGTTAAGGAAGAAGAATTATTGAAGAAATCTATCTCATCGCGAATAATAGCGAATCAAAATAATTACTTGGTGATGCGCCTTGAAAGAACTCTTGAAACAAAGAAAGGATATTTACCTGAGACCGATTCAACAACCAAATATGTGGGGTCGCCTACTAAAATTTATTCAAGATTCAGAACCATGCAGAGTAATGATTTTAGTTTTGGATTTACCCTTGAGAAGGATGCCGGAGAAGCTATCAATTGGAGGCCGTCTTCAAGACAATATGGATTTGATTTCATCTCTTTTCACGGTCAGCTAATGAATAGAGGAAAGATGAAGAACATTATTGTTGGCGATTATCAAGCTCAATTTGGTCAAGGCCTTATTTTTGGAGGGGGCTTCGGTGCAGGCAAAGGTGCCGAAACAATAACGACCATCAGAAAAAGTAATATTGGTTTTTTACCTTATACTTCGGTGAATGAAACTGGTTTTTTTCATGGCGGAGCAATCAGCTATTCTGTAGCAAAAAATATAACTCTTCATTCACTACTATCTATTAACAGAAGAGATGGAAAATTTTCTGGCGACAGCCTAATTGATGATGGGATATTATTGTCATCCATTGCGTTATCAGGTTTGCACCGAACGCCTAATGAACTTGCAAGAAGGAAACAAATTGAAGAATACAACACGGGTTTGATCCTAAATTATTCACACGAAAATAGTGAAGTTGGGATCACTTTTAGTCAAACAACTTTTGATACACCTGTAACTAAAATCATGAGACCTTACAATCATTTCAATTTTACTGGAAATCAAAATACCAACGTTGGTATTTTTCTCAATTTCAGTTTTAACAATTTCAGTTTTTTTAGTGAGGCTGCACAATCACTCGCTCACGGAAAGGCAATTACTATTGGCACATTGGCTAGCTTAACCTCCAGCCTTGATCTCTCATTGTTATACAGAAATTATTCTCCCGATTTTTACAGCTTTTATGGAAATGCCTTGGCTGAAAATACACAATCGCAAAATGAAAATGGATTTTATTGGGGATGGAAATATTCTTTCTCCAAAGTTTATTCCTTGTCAGGCTATATCGATCTATTTCAATTTCCCTGGCTTCGATACAGAGGTTACTCGCCTTCAAGTGGCAATGAATGGCTAATTCGTTTCAACTTTCAACCCGCCAAAAATATTTTCATTTATGTGCAAGCAAGAGCTGAAACAAAAGAAAGAAATGCATCTTCCTCTACTATTTATCAAACTGCTTTAGGCACAAAGAATAACTATTGGATCAATTGCGATTATGCTGTTAATCCAACAATTAGTTTTAAAACAAGATTGCAAACAAGCAATTATCAACTTATATATGCCAGCACAAAAGGCTTTGCTTTGGTGCAAGATGTAAATCTAAATTTTAGAAGACTTTCTATATCAACACGCTATGCACTCTTTCAAACAGACGACTATGACAACCGGCTTTATATTTATGAGAGCGATGTTTGGCTAGGATTTTCATTTCAGCCTTATGTGGGAGTTGGCACACGATCATATATACTTCTTCAATACAAACTTTCAAACAAAATCGATATGTGGTTGCGTTGGGCAACTACTTCATATCAAAACGTAGCCACTATAGGAAGTGGATCAGAAACTATTAATGGGAGCAGTAAAAATGATATCAAATTTCAAACGAGAATAAGATTCTGAATTCAACCTTCGTTGGATTCCATCAATTTAAAAGATGCTCCATTCAATTGCTCGCTTAATTTTATTTGACAAGCCAGCCTGCTGGTGGAGGTAGCATTTGGCAAAGTGTCGATCATGTCTAATTCAGGCTCGGTGAAAGCGGGTAGTTCATCAAAGCCCTTTACTACTTCAAGATGGCACGTGGCACACAAGGCCAAGCCGCCACAAGTGGCTGCAATAGGATAGTCAGAGGCTTTTAACACCTCCATCAAATTCAAGTTTATCCCTTCAGGGATTTCTATTGTTCTTTTTTCGCCTTGTAAATCTTCTACTTCAAATAGGATCATAATTAAAAAGCATTCACTCCATTTACTGTAGTGTATTTAAAACTTACCTTTTGTGTAGGATATACAAATCTAAAGGCGCTTTGAGCCATTAACGCTCCTTCATGAAAACCACACAGTATCAGTTTCAATTTTCCAGGGTAGGTATTTATGTCTCCAATCGCAAAGATGCCCGGTATGTTGGTAGAATAATCAAAGGTATTTACTTCAATAGCATTCTTATCTAGATTTAAACCCCATTCAGCAATAGGCCCCAACTTTGGGCTCAAGCCAAACAAAGGAATTAAATGATCAGTAGGTATCTCAACTGTTTTCTTCCCTTTATCAGTAATTGTGATTGATTCTATTCTATCAACTCCTTTTATAGCTGTCAGATTGGAGCTTAACAACAAATCAATTTTGCCCTCTTTGGATAATTCAAAAACTTTTTCTGCTGAATCCGGAGCACCTCTAAAAGATTCATTTCTATGAACCAGCGTTACTTTTGCCGCTACCGAAGAAAGAAAAATACTCCAGTCGAGAGCTGAATCTCCTCCACCGGCAATCACAATCTTTTTATCGCGAAATGTTTCAGGATCTTTAATCATGTAAAGAACTCCCTTACTTTCATAATTAACTATACCTGGAAGGTCTGGTCTTCTGGGTTCAAAGCAACCAAGGCCAGCAGCTATAACAACCACCTTGCAAGCAACTTGAGTTTTATCTGAAGTAGTTAATAGAAAAGTTCCGTCTTCCAATTTTTGAAGCTCCTCCACTCTTTCGCCCAAAGTGAATGTTGGGCTAAATGTTTCAATTTGTTTTTTTAGATTATCAACTAATTCGTACGCTAGAATGGAAGGAAAGCCTGGGATATCATAAATTGGTTTCTTTGGGTAAATTTCAGAAAGTTGGCCACCAATTATAGGCAGAGAGTCAATTAAATGGCACCGCATTTTTAATAATCCTGCTTCAAAAACAGCAAAAAGACCTACTGGGCCAGCTCCAATAATGCAAATATCTGTAGTAATCATAGTTTAATCTCGAGCCCGCAAAGTTAGAATATACCCGAACTGTGTCAATAGAAATAAATTGAAATCTAAACAGCTCAAAAGATCATTAGTTTCTGAATTTTTGTGTCTTTGTAATCTTGCTTACGGAAGAGGCTAACCCACTTAATTAGCTAAAAAGATTGAGTGTGCACTCATGATTTCTTGAAAATGTTAATTATAATTCACTTATTTGTAAAGCGTTGATATAAAATAATCAATGCGATTATAGTTTAACTTAATTTTTGTAGTAATCATGAATATTTTTGTTGCTCGATTAAATTTTAAAACCAGCCAAGAAGATTTAGAAGCTGCGTTCGCAAAATTCGGACAAGTATCTTCCGCCAAAATTGTAAAAGACCGCGATACGGGGCGCTCTAAAGGCTTTGGCTTTGTAGAAATGGCAACCGATGAAGAAGGTAATAAAGCCATTGCAGCGCTCAATGAAACTGAGCTTGACGGTAGAACTATTGTAGTGAAGCCTGCTAACCCAAAGGGTAATAATTAATTTGAATTTGAAAAAACAAAAGGCCTGAATAATTCAGGCCTTTTGTTTTTTCTTTACATTTCACGCCTAGGCTTTAGTTAATGCTCGCTTTTCTTCTACTAAGTAAGCCGCAGTAAGGCCGGTGCCACCGAATAAAAATCCCATTGAAAAATAGGCAACCTCTTCCATATTAAAGGCACGATCAAGAAAATAAGCCACCAATAAACCAACGCCAATCCCGATTAGTAAAAATCCCCATCTTGGCGATCTGTCTTTGTTACGTTCCATTTTAAAAATCTCAGGGCTAATGCCCTTTTCAATCATCGCCATTCGCTCAATACTGTCGTATTTGCGAATGAAAACAATCATTACAAATGCGCCTAAGCTGATAATAATCGGTAGCATAATTCCAAAAATTGGTATGATCACAGTCTCTTCCATAAGTATTTGTTTAAAGTTGCCTCTATGACTTAGTGTTCTTAAATTAGGTTACACAAGAATTCAAGAATCCCAAAGTTTTTAAATGGTTAGTAATATTTCGATAG
>JANXRR010000454.1 GCA_025356795.1 Bacteroidia bacterium | reverse complement strand
ATTTTTGTGAAAGATGGCACCAAGCTGGTAAAAATTATGCTTACGGATATTTTATATGTAGAAGGTCTGAAGGATTACGTTACTATTCATACACGTCAACAAAAGATCACGAGCCTTCAGAGGCTTAAACTATTAGAGGAGCAATTGCCTGTAGATCGCTTTATACGAATACACAATTCTTTTATCGTTTCTATGGAGGCAATTGATAGCATCCATAAAGACAAAGTGCAAATCGGAAATTCGTTTATTCCCATCAGTGATTCCTATCGAAAATCATTTAAAGATTTTATTGAGAGCAAAAAGATTCAGTGACACTTTTCATTTTAACATTCAAGCGAATGAAGTGTTGACTTCAATGGGATTAGTTAACAATTTGTGTACAGGACAAGAGTTTGCTATTTGCAAAAGTCTTGAGCGCTGTTCCTCACCCAATTCACCTTCCAATAAAATCTTTCTCTCAAACAATGTTCTCTTATCTTCTTTAGTAATTACTACTTCAACTGAAATCTTTTCCACAGGCCAACCTTTTCTGTCTGCGTACATTCGCAGGGTAATTGCTGTACATGATGCGAGTGAAACTTCCAGATATTCGCTGGGTGTAGCGGCCTCATCGGTTCCCCCTGAATCCGTTGGCTCATCTACAAAAACGGAATGATTGCCAATACTAACGATAGTCTTATAATGTTCTTTACCAATAACTGCTTTGGCCATACATTTAGAAAGTAGTATTCATGATAAACTCCTGTTGAACAAAACGATCGCGCGGTGTGAGTTCTCTCACTTTCAAATTCTCTGGCAACGATGCGGGATCACCAGGATACCCCACGGCAATCATTGCACCTGTCAAATACGTATCTGGTATATTCAGGTTTTGCTTTGTTTTCTCATGATCATAGCCACCCATTTGTCTTAATTGCAAACCCAACTCCACTGCTTGGATGGATAAGAAGGCATTGGCAGCCCCCAAGTCATAAAACGCATAATGATTTGGTTTATCGGTCGCGATAAAATTTTTGCGAGCCAAACTGATCATCAAGAGTGGTGCATCTTTCGCCCAGAGTTTGTTCCCTTCCAGCAAACAATCAAATAATTTATTCCATAACTCAGGCTGATCCTTAGTTGCATAGAGATATAACCAAGGCTGACCGTTACTTGAAGATGGAGCCCATCGCACCGCTTCAAATAATGAATTAATTTTTTGTAACTCGATAAGTCGATCCGCATAAGCGCGAACGCTCTTTCTGTTCTTTATTACTTCCGTTACCGGATGCTCAAACTCTGTTGATTTTTGCATGATTACATTTTTGGAATTCTATGGGTTTAACAGAATTCTTAACACTTAGTTCATTTTGAAATTTTTGGGATTGCCCACAACGCTAAAATGCCGGAGATGGCATGCATCGGCCCAACCAATAAGGGAAAGGTACTATCCAGCAAAGTTCCATCGGACAACTGAGGCGTATTAAATACCGGATAGAAACTCACAAGCGTAAATATTATAGAAACGGCAATCCATACTATGTTTCCTTTCGGTACAAAGCGGATGAGCAGAAAATAAATTAATGAACCTATAACCAAAGGAAAAATGGAAGACACTGTTACAGGAAAAACAAAACCCGGGGGAATTGTTGCGCCTAATGCTTTTGCAATAAGAGACCATACATTGTTGATGCCAGCTGCTATTATACCAGCAATAAAGCCGCCCTTAAGTGCTTGTTTGAGGGTAAGTTTAGTTGATTCCATTTCCTTTAAGTTTGAAGTTATTTGTAAAATATTTAGTTCAAATTATTCTTCGATAAGCACACCCATCTTTCCTTGTTGATAATCGCGCATGGCTTGCATAATTTCAGTTTGAGAATTCATAACAAATGGCCCATAAGAAACCATTTTTTCATTAAGTGGTTTTCCACTGAGTAGCAAAATCCGTGTGTCCTCAAGTCCTTCAAGTGCAATGCCTTCTCCGTCATTTTTGAAATGAACGATATGGTGACCTTCTACCATTCCAAAACCTTCCACTTTTATTTTGCCATCCAACAAATAGATAAGTGCATTATGATTTTCCGGCAATGGGATAGAGAGTAAACCTCCTTGCTTCAGATCAATGGTGGCAGCATTTACTTCAGTATGTGAAGGAATCGGTCCTTTGATGCCAAGCACTTCGCCAGCAAAAATTTTAACCAGCGATTTATCATCTTCGCTTTTCCAAGTTGGAGTTTCATCCGCGCTAAGCGGAATGTAAATGGGCTGATCCATTTTGTTCGCAGCTGGTGTGTTGATCCACTGAATGATTTCTTGTCGGCCACCAATTTCATGAATATCAATAGGAGGTCGTTCACTATGAATCACTCCCATGCCCGCATTCATCCATTGTGCACCACCTGCATAAATCACGCTGTCGTTCCCTCGGCTATCACGATGATGAACACCTCCTTGAAAAATAAATGTAACAGGAGAAAAACCTCTGTGCGGATGAGGCCCAACACCTGCATGATCGGGATCCAAATGAGTTGGTACTTTTATGTTAGCATGATGCAATAAAAGAAAAGGATCAATTTGCTCTATCTCTTGTGTAGGTAACGGTTGGCGGATGGGCATGCCACCCATATCTGCTTCGTGGGCATATATTAAACGAGAGACTGTTCTTGGTTTCAAATCTTGGCTGTTAGTTAATCGTTATTGGTTATTAGTCATTTTTCGAATAACTATTTATTTAGCGCTTCCTGTATTTCATTAAACAGCAATCCGCTTCCACCACCGTAATGCTTAACAATTTTGATGGCCGGATTCTTATTTTTAAAATGATTGGCTAAATCATTCAGTGATTCTTCGTCCACTCCTCCTCCAATAAGCACCAGATCAAAGTTATTATCATTAAAAAGTTCTAATGCTTTTTCATTGGTGAGCGCGCCAGTTGCATGCCAACCATTCTCACCATTGATGAGCCGTAAAATAACATCCATTATTTCAGGATGTCTGCCAATGACGAGGATGTGTGCTTCCATAATTAGTTCATGGGAACCTCCATTAATAAAAGTTGAGCATCTGAATCTGCCTTGATTGTGATTGCATCTATATCCCAAACCCCGAAGCCATCCCGCTTGTTTAATTTTTGATCTTGAATAGTTACATCACCTTCAAGCACAAAGGCATACAAACCATTTCCTTTTTGGTTTATTGAATAAGAAGTCTGAAAATCCTTTTTGAAATTGCCAAGGCTAAACCAAGCGTCCTGATTAATCCAAACTCCTTCGCTTTCTTTGGAAGGGCTTACCACCACTTGTAATTTATTTACCCTGTCTTCCGGATTAAATGTTTTTTGATCGTAACGAGGTGCAATGTCTCTTTCTTTCGGGAAAACCCAAATCTGAAGAAAGTTTACTTTTTTGTCAATGTTTTTGTTGTACTCTGAATGATAAATACCTGTGCCGGCACTCAATATCTGAATATCGTTTTCACGAATTACTGCTGTGTTCCCCATACTGTCTTTATGCTCTAAATCCCCTGACAAGGGAATAGAAATGATTTCCATATTATCATGTGGATGTGTGCCAAAACCTTTTCCTCCATCCACAACGTCATCATTCAACACCCGAAGCATACCGAACTGCACGCGCGCTGGATCGTAATAATGTGCGAAACTAAAAGTATGGTTTGTATCAAGCCAGCCATGATTAGCATGACCACGAGTATTAGCTCTGTGAATTATCGTTTGCATAGTCTTTAAATTTTTAGGTTGCATTTCTCTTTCTGATTGTATTAACGAAAAACAATAAACAAAGTTATATACAATAGTTGTAATTACAACTATTGTTTTAATTATTTTAGAGTGCATCACCGCTAGGAACAAAGCGATCAAAGCCTAACCTTTACTATTTCTGAGTTTATCCAATGTGCGATTCACTTCTCTCGCCTCCCCTTGATTGATTGTTTTAAGGGTAGCAACCCATTCCGCATTATGCTTATCAACTTTTTTAAGCAAATTCAGCCCTTTATCGGTGATACTAATATCAACCTGCCTTCTGTTGCCCTCGCATATTTCACGATTAACAAAATTCTTTAATCTGAGTTTTTCTACCAAGCGTGTGCAATTGCTGCTTTT
>JANXRR010000619.1 GCA_025356795.1 Bacteroidia bacterium | reverse complement strand
ATAAAATTATCAAATGCATCGTTAAAGGAAGTTCTTAGGGAAGCATTGAAGAATACAAAATTATCTTTCAAAATGGTGAACAATACGATTGTCATAACTCCAATCAATGAGAAATCAGAAACCCAAATCAACCGAAGCCTCCACCAGATTGTAAGAGGAAGAATTCTGGATATAGATAACAAAGCACCTTTAATTGGAGCTACCATTCGCATTTTGGGGACTACTCCATTGGTAGGCGCGGCAACCGATATAGAGGGGAATTTTAAAATAAAAAGCGTACCCATCGGTAGAATTAATCTTCTCATTTCATATATTGGTTATGAAGAGCAGATCATATCCAATGTGGTTGTCAACTCGGGAAAGGAAGTTGTACTCGATTTGCACTTAAAAGAATCGGCAATAAAATTGGAAGGGGTTGTGGTAACTGCCAATAACGAGAAAGGGCAGCCCATGAATGATATGGCTTTGGTCAGCTCTAGATCTGTGTCTGCCGAAGAAACGAACCGCTATGCTGGTGGTTTTAATGATCCTTCGCGCATACTATCGAATTTTGCCGGGATCACCAGTAATCAGAATGGGAATAACGACATTATTGTAAGGGGTAATTCGCCAAAGTACGTGCAGTATCGACTGGAAGGCGTTCAGATTACAAACCCTAACCACTTTGCAGATCAGAATGCAGCAGGTGGCTTGATTAGCACATTAAATAACAACATGTTGTCTACCTCTGATTTCCACACAGGTGCTTTTTCACCTGAATATGGTGATGTGCTATCGGGGGTGTATGATATTAAATTCAGAAATGGCAACAATGAAAAATTCGAATCGGTGTTTGGGTTTGGATTAATGGGTATTGATATAACGGTGGAAGGCCCCTTCAGCAAAACGTATAGTGGTTCGTATCTGGCTAACTACAGATATTCTACATTAGGTTTACTTAGTGGCCTTGGGTTAACAAGTATAAAAGGAATTCCTGTCTATCAAGATGCGGCATACAAAGTAAACCTTCCAACAAAAAAAATGGGTACTTTCTCGGTGTTTGGCTTGGCCGGCAAGAGTCAATTTTCATTGGATGATGTGAACCCCACCGTGTGGCAAACCCCTGGCGACCGTCACATGCAAGGTGATATTCAGGAAGATTATAATAAACGGGCGCACTTGCTTAACACCGGCCTTGGCCACATCATCAACGTAAGTAAGAATAGTTATATCAATTCAACCCTTTCATATTCTACTGAAGGCATACAAGATGATATCTTTGAATCTAAGATCATTCCTGTTTTTGATCGAATAGGTAATCATACAAAAGATTCCCTTTCTCAAAGGCGGCTCAACTTCTCCAGTCATTTAGAGAAAAATACATTCCGTGGTTCCACTAATTATATTAGCAAAATCAATAGTAAAAATAATCTTCAGGTAGGCACGCAATACGCGCTCTTCAACTATAACTATAACCAAAGTCAACTGGATGATAATCTTACAAACAGGATCGCTTTAATTGACTTCAACAAAAATGTGGGTGTTCTACGAAATTATGTTAGTTGGATGCACCGCACAAATGATGACATTACCTTGGTAATGGGGCTTCACAACGTTAATGTTTTGCTGAATCAAAAAAGCACGCTTGAACCCAGGGCTGCCATCAACTGGAGATACAAACTAAGTAATATTCTCTCGTTAGGATATGGACTTCATAGCACCATGGAAAGTATTCCCAACTACTTTGCCAAAGTAAAACAAGCCGATGGTTCAATAACAGAGCCCAACAAAAACTTAGATTTGTTGAAGGCACATCACTTTGTTGTGGGTTACGAAAAAAAAATATCTACCAATGTGAGGGCTAAAGCAGAAGTATATTATCAATATTTGTTCAACCTGCCAGTAGAGAACAATACAGGAAGTTCCTACTCCACCATAAACGAAGGGCAGGTGTTTCGGTATGTCAATCTTGTTAATGAGGGCAAGGGACGGAATTATGGAGTAGAGTTGACACTAGAACGATTTTTCGCCAACAAATATTATTTCCTGTTCAACACATCCATCTATCAATCGCTCTACAGGGCCAACGATGGTATTGAAAGGAGCACTGCCTACAACGGAAATTATTTGATCAATCTTTTGGGAGGAAAAGAATTTATACGGCTTGGAAAAAAGAAGAATCAAGCTCTTGTAATAAATGCAAAGGTATATTTTGGAGGAGGACAGAAAATCATACCCTTGTTGAGAGATGCCAACGGAAATTTAGCCGTAAACGCCAATACCAATGCTTATTGGGATTATAGCAAAGCCTATGATCACAAACTCGATGACACCTATTTTGTAACCATTTCGGCTAACTACAAATGGAACAAACCCAAAGCAACGCATGAGCTCACACTTGTACTCGACAACCTTACTAATTCTCAAACTAAACTTTCGGAATATTATGATAAAACAAAACCTAGTTCCATCGGCTATGTGAGCACGGGGGCATTTTTTCCTAATCTAATGTACAGAGTTTATTTTTAGAGAACATAGATGCCATTTGCAATCATGCCTTATAAATCTTCCGAAAGCAATGGCTCTTCTAGATGAAATTTTGATTGGAAAGCCACTGTACAACTCAATGAAAATGCACACTACAGAGATATAAGGAAGAAGCGCAAAGAGAATGGAAAGAAGAAGGTGAATCATTAAAAGCGTTAAAGTCTTCTTTGTTTTAAGTACTATTTCTGTAAGAATTCATTAAACTTATATAAGCATGTCTTCATGTCAAATGTATTTTGATGATGAATGTGTGTGGAATTTTTTCTCTAATTCGTTGCAATTTTTTCTTCTAGTGTAATAATTCTGCATCATTTAACGCCTGCCTATATAAAATATAAGCATTGGCATAAGTTTTTAACTGTTTATGGCATAGACATAAAAAACTAAACATTATGACAAAACAAACAAGGGAACTCGAGGAGAGTAATGAGATAGCGAAAGGAAAGTTTCTTTCTCCTATTTCGCGCAATGCTTTTTTAAAATACGCAGGGGCATCGGCAGTAGTAGCGGGTTTAGTTATTACTGGATGTAAGGATAATAAAACCAACGACATGAATACTACTAGCACGGCTATGGTAGATTTAGGAACTGGGGATGTAGGTATTTTAAATTATGCTTATTTATTAGAGCAGTTAGAAGCTGCCTTTTATTCAAAAGTAGTGGCAAGCCCATATTCGGGTATGTCTGCTGCTGAAACAACCATTCTCACCGAGATTAAAGATCACGAACTTTTACATCGCGATTTCTTTAAGGTTGCTATCGGTACAGCAGCTATTGCACAACAAGAATTTGATTTTACTTCCATTAATTTTAGTGATCGCACAGCAGTATTGGAAGCCGCAAAATCATTTGAAGATTTAGGCGTATCTGCATACAACGGAGCTGGTAAACTTTTTGTAAGTGCTGATTATCTTTTAATAGCCGGTAAAATTGTATCAGTAGAAGCAAGGCATGCGTCAGTTCTTCGCGATTTGATTAGTCCATACACAGCTGCATTTGCGGGCGATGATGTAATAACAGTCGATAAAGGATTAGACTTAGCAAAAACACCAACCGAAGTATTGACTGCTGCGGGTAAGTATGTAAAAGGTACAGTCAAATTTGATAAACTTCCTTCTTAAACTTAACTACAAAAAATCATGAATATTTATAATATAATTGAAGAGATAGAAAAAAAAGATCCTGAAATCAACGAAAAGTTGTCACGCAGAGGCATGTTTAAAAACGCTTCCTCTTTCAGTAAGAAAATAGCTGTTGCTGCTTTGCCATTAGCTGTGGGAGGGATGTTTAAAAAAGCGTATGGTGGCACCTCTGCCTCAGTTGCTGAAGTGTTAAATTTTGCTCTTACCCTTGAGTACCTCGAGTGTGAGTTCTATACAAAAGGATTAGCTGCCTCTGGATTAATTCCTGCCGATAGGGTAGTTATTTTCAATCAAATTAACAAACATGAAACGGCTCACGTTAATTTTTTGAAAAGTACCATTACTTCTTTAGGCGCCACGCCAGTAGCAAAGCCAACATTTGATTATACAGCTAAAGGAGCCTATGCCGATGTGTTCACAAACTATCAAACATTCTTAGCCGTATCTCAGGCTTTTGAAGATACAGGAGTGCGCGCTTATAAAGGAAGGGCGGGTGAACTTCAAAGTAATAAAGATGTGCTAACCGCTGCTTTACAGATTCACTCTGTGGAGGCAAGACATGCTGCAATGATACGCAGATTACGCGCTGAGAAAGGATGGATAACTGGCAATACTGGATCTCCGGCTGCTGTCTATGCAGGTGAGGACAATGTTACACAAGGGGGAGCTAATTTAACTTCATTGGGTTATAGCGCTACAATTGCTACGCAAGCATTTGATGAACCATTGACTCCCGATAAGGTGTTGGCCATCGCAGGTTTGTTTATTGTGTGATTCCAAGAAGTATGTTTCAGTAGAAAACCAGACATTAAAACGTCTGGCTTTTTTTTTTCAGATTTTTTTTTAAAACGTTTTGGGTTCTGTGCAAAAGAAGAATCACGAATGGCTGCTATAATTTACTAACTCTTAAAAATTCTCAACAATACGCGCTTTGCATTTTCACCCATAATTTTTCCAACCTCAACGGAAGAAAGTCCTTTCGCTTTTAGGGCTACTGCGAAAGTAGTATACTGTGTATAGCTGGAAAGTACGGGTTTAAAATTCCCATCCATATCGGTGCCTATACCCACATGGCCAATACCAACGGCATCCACAAGCCTTAATGTGTTATCTACGAACTCATCAAAATTTTTATTGAAGCCAGAAGGCCAAGCGCCAATAACACCTCCCGTTTGCGCAATCAATTTCGCATGTTCTTTTGAAATGGCACGTTTTGAAATAGGTCGGTCCGCTTCCATTTCAAGGATACTGTGCGATAAAATAATAGGCGAATCGGTAAGGTTAACTACATCTTTTACTGTCTTATAATTTGCGTGAGCAACGTCTATTGCCATTCCTACTTTATTCATCCTTCTCACCAATTCTTTCCCAAATAGTGATAATCCGTTATTAATGGGATCGGCTGTTTGTAAGTCGCCCACATTGTTGGGCACATAGTGAACAAGTTGAATAGAGCGCACGCCATCATTAAACGCCTCTTCGATATAATCTATGTTACCTTCCAAAAAATCGCCACCTTCTACTGATATATACGCTGTTACTTTATCCGTTTTCTCAGTACGAAGATTTTTCTTGTTGATACCCATTGTTACCACTTCCGATTGAAGCAAGCCTTTCATGTCTTGCAGTTGTCTTTTATAATCTTTCCAAGCTTCGCCTTTTTCAAATTTGCCTTCTACAGTAACTCCATTGGCACCCAGTTTTATAAGCTTTGCATCGGCCACTAGCGAAAAGAAAGCCCCTGAAA
>JANXRR010000616.1 GCA_025356795.1 Bacteroidia bacterium | reverse complement strand
GATGAATTTAGGTTTAAACTTAATATTAACTATCTCTTTGTTGTATTATTTCTTTTGTCATGCTCAGGCTCTCTCTTTGTAGCGCTTAGCAAAGGGCTTCCAGAATCAAGTATGAATTTAGCCGTTACAAAATCTTTATTATTTATTATTCCCTTCCATTCTTTTTTAATAGTCGTATTATACAATCACAAAAAGCAAAGTCTACTTGGGTTGACTCTGTTAAGCTTAAGTATTTTGTTAGCTATTAATTTGATTGGATTTTTTGGGCTTGGATTGTCAAACGGAACGCACAGTATCGAGGGTAGGCTTAATTTTCCTTTTTTAGATGGCTTTTATAGTGGTGCTTGTTTAATAGCTATCATTAACCTTTTTCTTCTATACTATTTAAAAAAATATTGGAGTGATCCGGTAAGGTTAGCTTCATTAAGTATTTTCTTTCTAATCAATCTAACTATGTTCTTTTTAATCAATTCGCGACTAACCATTCTAGTTTTTGTTCTTGTATTAAGTTTATATCTGGTAGGATTTATTAGGATGAAAGGAATTTATTTTCTTTCCATATTCACAATTCCAATTCTTTTAAATTCGGGTATTCTTATTTATAATCTATTACAGCTGCCAGGATTTTCTTCTATGATGCAGCGAATAGATGTAGAGGATGTGACTACTTTTAATGGAAGAGCTTTTTTGTGGAATGATGGAATGAATTGGCTCTTATATGATCAACGAGGATTGTTAACAGGCAATGGCTATACCGGTCATTATTTTCTGGGGTTAATTTCAGATGTTGCAAAAATGTGGAACGAGAAAAATATTCACCACATGCATTTCCATAGCACATCAATGGAAATATTAGTAAGTCAAGGCCTTTTTTTCTTCGTTATTTTTTTTATCCTATTCTATAAGATTTATTACCAAAATAAAATTGATAGTAAAATTGGAAATGAGAATGGGGCTTTTTTACCTGTAGTAATTTTTCTATTATTTATTTTACAAGTTGATACCTTTGTTTATGTTGATAGTCTTGGGTTTGTAATCTTTGCTTTATTATCTGCTAAGATTTCAATTGATGAATCTGTTACCATTCCACCTGCATGTGCCTTCACTAGAGATACAAATGGAGTTTATCACCAGCATGTAGCGGGTCTGAATCAGTCTGCAATAGTATAATTAAACAGTAGTTATTGAAAAAGAAATGATTTGTATTGTCATACCAGTTCACAACAGAATAAAATACACTATCAAGTGTTTGATTTCTTTACAAAATCAAATTGTGTCTACTGATCATATAATAGTTGTTGATGATGGATCTACAGACGGGACAAAAAAAACACTTAATCGTCAATTTCCTCAAGTAATAGTATTGCAAGGCAATGGAAGCTTATACTGGACCGCATCCATTAATATGGGTATTAAATTCGCTCTTCAAATTGGGGCAGATTATATTCTTACGCTTAATAACGATACGGTTGCCTCTCCGGATTTTATAGAAAAAATGGTTTTTAGTGCCACTAAAAACCCTCGAGCTCTTTTGGGAGCTTTAGACATAGATATGATTACAAAAAAGCCATACTACGGTGGAGAGATTTTTAACTGGCGATCTAGTACATCAAAGTACCTTTTGAATAGTTTAAAAAGAGAAGAGCAAAGGGGACTTCATGAGGTATCGTTATTTCCTGCAAGAGGACTTTTTATTCCACGTTTGGTTTTTGAATCGATAGGCCTTTTTGAGCAGAAGCAACTCCCACATTATTTAGCCGATTATGATTTCACACAACTTGCAAGAAAAAAAGGCTTTAAAATTTATTGCAACTATGAGGCAAGACTTTATACTTATCCTGAAGAAGGAGGAGATCATAAGATTAGAAAGAATAAAACAATTAAAAATTATTTAAGCCATTTATTTAGCATAAAGGGCGGTGGTAACTTACGCAATTTTACTGTTTATGCATGGCGTAATTGCCCTCCTCAAGATATACTACTTGCTTTATTAATGGGATACTTTCGAAGGATAGGTGGCTTTTGGTTAAAAAAATCATGAAAATTCTTTATGACCATCAAGCATTTACAATTCAAGAATATGGTGGAATATCGCGCTATTATTTTGAGCTGGCCTTGCACTTTCAAAATATTCCGGATGCTGATCTTTCAAGTTCCCTTCTATTCTCTAATAATGAATACATCAAAGGAAATGGTGTAATCTCTTCTTGGCCTTTTTTCAAAAACCTTAAATTTCAGAAAAAGATAGAAGTAATGCAGTTGATCAATTCAGTAAAAAGTAAGATTGATTATAAGCTAAATGATTTTGATATTTTCCACCCTACTTATTACGATCCCTACTATGTTACAAGTAAAATTAAACAGCCTATTGTAATTACTTTTCATGATTTAATTCACGAAAAATTTAAAAGGTATGATCGTAAAACTCTTGCAGATAAAAAGAAAGTTCTTGGTCGCGCTGATAAAATTATTGCAATTTCTCAGAACTCTAAAAATGATTTAATAGAATATTACTCTATACCTGAGAACCGAATTGATGTTATTTATTTGGCGTCTGACTTCACAAGTAACACAAATGATTTAATGAATTCATCAAATAATGAGAACTATATCTTGTACGTTGGCGGAAGAAATCATTATAAAAATTTTACATTTTTTGTTAAAGCTATTGCTTCGCTACTTGTTGATAATTCAAATTTATATTTATACTGTGTTGGTGGCGATACTTTTAAGAAAGATGAATACAAGCTATTGAAAGACTTACATATTGAAGCTAAAGTAAAATTTTATACCGGAACGGATACTAATCTACAAGTATATTATTCAAATGCCTTAGCATTTTTTTTTCCATCTCAATATGAAGGCTTCGGTATTCCACTACTAGAAGCCATGGGCTGCGGCTGCCCAATTGGTGCAAGTGAGACAAGCTCATTTCCCGAGATAGCTGGTGATGCAGCACTTTACTTCGATCCTTATTGTGCTGAATCCATTTTTTCTGTAGCTGAAAGATTAGTAGCAGAACCAATCATGCGTGCAGAGCTCGCTCGAAAGGGATTATTAAGATCGCAACATTTTTCTTGGCAAGAGACCGTAAGGAAAACGTATAACTTGTATAAAAGCCTACTTTAAAGAAAAGAAATAAACCAATTAAATGATAAATCATCAACTATTATTTGAATGCGAAAGCACGCAATAGTTGATGATTTATTAAATTATTTTTTTTAAAGTACTTTTGCTAAATCATTGGTAATTAGGATCTGATCTACTTGAACATTTTCGTCTAGCCAACCGAATTGAATCTGATTTGATCCTTGACTAAAAGAAAATAAAGCATCACTTCCGTTTTCTTTCATTTTTACCCATGTCCAAGAAGTATGAACTCCCGCTGACCATGTAAACCATTTTCCCCTTCCATTATATATGTTATAAGATTGATTGGATTCCGTTGCTGATTTTACTTTTACCCACACATTGTAAGTATCAGATTTTGAGATTTGAAAATTGAAAATGGCCGCTGCTGGTGGAGGTAAATAATAATTTTTACCGCTTCCTGTAGGAATATAAAAATAGTTGCCATTCTGTGCCTGTGAGTCTGCACCGGTAGAAGCCTTTCCTGTTAATATAGCCTGAGATGAATCGAAGCCCAGTTGAATAAAAGTAGTACTAGCACCCACTGATATAGGGATTGGTAAAGAACTTGTACTTGCTCCCTGATTCGTAGTCACTTTAGCCGTAAGTGAATAATTTCCAGCGATTACATTTGTCCAGGTAAAATCATACGGACTTGTAAGAACTTGACCCAAAAAAATTGCCCCTGCATAAAATTCTACTTTTGAAATTGTGCCACCACTTGCGTTTGTATTAGTTGAAATTGTTATTGTCGATCCGGTGGCGAATGAGCTGCCATTACTAGGGCTCGTGATGCTTACTTGAGGTGGTGATGCATTGATAACGGCAAGACCATATTCGTAAGCACCTATATCAGTTGATGAGCCGATGAATGCATAACCTACATCTAGCCCTGAATTAATTAAAGGACTTCCCGCTTTAGGCAAATAGTATGGATCTGGTCTGGATCCCATCTTATTTATTTGTGGGTCAGATGTTAAGTTATTGGCATAAATTCCGGCAACCGTGCCAACAGGTAAGACCGATAAGGAATTGTTTTTTACTGTTAAACTATTTACAGTTGCCCCATTTTCTAAATGAATTAATGAATTAGGATAGTAGCTATAGGCCGTATTATTATCTAGTATCAGATTATTCTTAATATCTACATTGTCGCTTATACCGCCATACATGCCTATTACATTCATAGTCTTATCGCCAGCAAATTCGATCGTGTTGTTGTGCAACTTTACGTTATGCAAACCACTCCATTGCGACCTAACTATCTCACCAGGATATGTTCCTTGAAGAGCATAAAATGTATTGTGATGGATATTCCAATTTTTCATAGGGTTAGACCAATTGGCGATGCCATAGGTGCCTTTATTAAAATAGTTATGATCAACTTCAGCATCATGAATAGTTAATTCTATTGCGTAACCAGTACCTTTTGCCCTCGTTTCCATATCAAATGTATTGTCATGAACTCGAATAGTTTGAACACCGGTTGAAGGTGATGCATTGCTATTGACAAGCGAAAGCGTATTATCCATGTAAGTATTATAAATTTCGTTGCCCACCAAATTAACTTGCCAAAGTTCAACGGCAATGTTTGGAGCACTTCCACTATTCCATAATCCGCTCGGATTAACTGAAATGTGGCTGTCATGCATTTTTAATTCCATAATATTGTTGCTGCCACTGGGTCCAATCGCCTTTATTCCATAGCCCGTATTTTCATTGATAGTTAATTTGGAAATTTCAACACGCTCTAAATTGCCCAGGTTCAATGCACCAGAACAGTACGAGGCACTTCCCCACGAGCTATTAATAATTTCAGTGTTCAAAAGTTTAGAATCCTTTAAGTCCCAAAGCCAAATTCCGGTGAAGTTTGTATTCTGAATTTTTACTCCGTCAATTGTTACATTATTACGATGGCGAACATAGATACCTCCGTGAAGCTTTTTGGAGTCTCCATCAATTGTAAATCCACTCAACGTCTGATTGCCGTTAAGCTGATTATTTTCATTAAGACTGATTAAAAATTTTTCAGTTGAATAAGTGGGCACTGTTGGTTTATAATAAAAGGAACTGGCAGCTTTGAGAATAGTTAGGTCAATTCCTGCCCCCATAATACTTACACCTAAGGGAACCTCTATAAGTCCATTCTCAACAAATATTCCAGCAGAGAGTATAATTCCATAATCTTGATTTGCAGGAACTTTTGTAACCGCATACTTCAAGGTTTTCCATGGATCAGCAGAACTTCCATTACCTGAATCACTTCCATTAGCACTTACATAAACAGAATTTGCAAATGCAATTCTACTTTGTGAATTGATTTGATTGGATTCTACCTGTTGATTTGCAATCGGATTTACAAGATCCTCTTTGCCGCATTGTAAAAGAAGTAAAGCAGAGCTAAGAATTAAAAATAACTTTTTCATTAGTTGATTGTTTAAATTTTAAAATTTGAAAACACTTCGTGCTAGTCTTATCGAGAGACTTTTTTTTAAGGATGACATATTTTTAGAAATTTATTTGAGCTATTGGAAAGTAACTCTACTTAATTTTTAGTAGTTTCTATACCCAACGCTACTTACACTCTTCCTTTTAAAACTTACACAAATCACAGGCTTTAACTCGAGTAATACTACTTAAATAAAAATATAGTGGAGCTAGCGAATATTTTTCTCGATGAACTAGCAAATTTTAACGATTAGTGTTTTTAAAAGTAATGATGAAAATCATTATTTATAAAAGAGGTGATATAGAACTTTATAATTGATAAAAAGCTAGTCAATACGAAGTTTATGAAAATCCTCTTGATTCACAATCAATATAGGCAGGCTGGTGGCGAAGATTCTGTTTTTAGGGCAGAAAGTGATTTACTTACCAGCTATGGTCATAAAGTAGAGCACATGCTTTATAAGAATTCAAGTATTAGGACTTTCTTGGACAAATGTCTTTCTGGCTTTAGAACGGTTTATAACCCAACAAGTGCACACGCACTAAAAATAAGAGTTTCAAATTTTAATCCTGATGTAATACATATCCATAATTTTCTTCCCCTTGTATCGCCCTCAGTTTTTATAATGGCAAAAAAGCTAGGTGTTCCTGTAATACTAACATTGCATAACTATCGCCTCATTTGTCCGAGTGCCACACTTTTTTATAATGGGCGAATTTATGATAGCAGCATTGGCAATGTATTTCCTTTCGATGCAATTTGGAAAGGGGTGTATCGAAACTCAAGAATAGAGACTGCTATAGTAGCTGTAATGACTGCCTTTCATCATTATATTGGAACGTGGCGCAATAAAATTGATTGCTACATTATGCTTACACAATTCGCAAAAGAGAAGTTCGATAATGCAGCCATCTCGATACCTCACAATAAAATGGTTGTGAAATCTAATTTTGTAAAAGATCATGGTGAGGGAAATATTATAAGAGAAGATTTTTTTTTATTTGTAGGAAGGCTTACTTATGAAAAAGGAATTGAGACATTATTAAAAGCAGCGGATCTATTAAATTTCAAGCTTGTTATTATTGGCGATGGCCCCTTGCGAAAAATTGTGGAGAATAGTATCATTAAAAATTCAAACGTTTCTTACTTGGGGCTGCAACCAAAGAATAGAGTTATAAGTTATCTTAAAAGTTGTAAAGCCTTAATTTTCCCATCCATCTGGTATGAAGGTTTTCCAGTTACTATCCTTGAGGCATTTTCAACCTCTACACCCGTTATTGCTTCGAGTTTAGGTGGTATGAAAGAAATTATTCAAGATAAAATAAATGGATATCTTTTTGAACCTGGCAATGAAAATGATTTAATTTCTAAAATCTGTAGAATAAATGAAGATAGAGAAATAGCTAGGGAACTTTCTTATAACGCAAGAAGGAGTTATTTAGAGCTTTACACGCCATCAAAAAATTATACTCAGCTAGTGGGCATCTATAATAAAGTCATTGAAAATGAACTAAGTTTTAAAATGGGGCAATTTAAAATGGCTATGTAGATTCTATATAGTTAGCCCATTATTCATTAACATGTATTTCAACGACTTCATAGAGTGATAGATTATCAATCTGAAGTGAATTGCTACTTTTGAAATTTACTCGTGCCCTTAAGTTGGTTTCATGGGCTTGAAAAAAGTAAGTGTACG
>JANXRR010000584.1 GCA_025356795.1 Bacteroidia bacterium | reverse complement strand
TATACCTCCACTGGATGAGAGTGGTTGACACTATATGTTGATTGTCCAAATCGTTCGGAAGCAGAGTCATCACATAATTTCCAGATGATGCTTTTTCAATCCAAAATGAACGTGGAGCATCAAGATTAGGGCGGTACACCTCCATATTCTTTCCATTAACAACATAGTAAACTTTAATACTATCTTTTTTGTAACCAGTTGGATTGGCAGAATCTAACATATCTTTTCCATCCTTTGCTTTTAGTTGTAGTTCAATAGCAGTGTTTATTGTACCACCTCCTATATCAGGATTACAAGAAATCACTGATACCGAAAATAGTTGAACCAACAACAATTTTATGAATTTCATCTGTGTATGGAAGTTACCATAGACCTAAATTGATTAAAATGATCGCCATTAGCAACCGAAAAATTGTTCGCACTATAAAAACCATTGTATTGCCCACCAAACCAGCCCCAATTCATATGTAAACTCATATCATAACCATCAAATTGGGAAATCCATTCTCCAGGCGTATTTGGATCAGGTTGGCACGAATAATAATACCATTGTTTAAGACCGTCACATACCCACGTATGACCATCACCTGACGGGAAAAATCCCCATTGCGTTGAGGGCCAACCGGCCAAAATAATAGGCCATCCCTGCTGCAAATTTCCACTTACAATCCCAGGGCTGTAGTTATTTAGAGAGTAAAATGGAGCCGGGTATCCCAAATTGGTAAATGATCTACTAATATTTGCAGGCTTTGCATTTGTTGCTTTACATCCGAAATCCTCATCTAGGTAATTAGCTGATGCAAGTAATGCGATTAAGTTTATCATACTTTGATTAGATGGGGCAATCCCTGTAACAGGGTCTGGGTAGCCATCGGGCATATTAGCCCAATCATAGCTTGTCGGGTATTGCCAATACCTCATAACTTGAGCTACTGCTATAGCATTGCAGCCAGCCAAATACTGACGTCCTATATTATATATTACAATTTCCATATGGTAACGCATCATTGTAGGGATCTCCTTGATTCCATCTTGTAGACAATAAGGGGTTAACTTGCACATAACTTGTATAGCCACTATCTCCATTATTGCAATCCCCAATTGTAATCATAGAATCTATTCTTGCACTTGCCGAGATGGATCGAAACCCATATACATTCTTGCTGCTAAATTCATCCCATTGTTTTTTTACCCTATTGCTCTGTTTTTGCTTTCCCTTTCTAATATTGGAAACTCCATCGTGGATTTCTTGTAACCACAATGAAAGCCCTGCTGGAATCAGTTGCCCATCTGTCGGAAATGTGGAATCATCAGAGTAAGCTAACACGGGAGTTATCCTTTTGTCTCCTGAAACAATGATAAATCCATTGCCTTCGTAATTGATAATGTGCATAGTAGCAACATCATTATCAGGACTAAATGAAAAAATGCTCTTAATTTTAGGTTTTGAAACTCTGCCTGCGTGCGCGTTCGATACAGGCGATTGAGCATCAGCGACAAGGAAAGCTTCTTTGGTTGTTGCGTAATTGTCTTCGTTAATGTTATTATTTCTGTAATCTTGTATCTGGTCTTGGCATGACAAGAAAAACGCAATTAATATAATAGGTATTAGCCTTTGTAACATATTTTTCATTTTCATCTACTTTTATTAAAATTAACGAATAGACTTTGATAAACTAAAACAACAAGATTATCAAAATATTAATTTTAAATATTCGGACTTATTTTTGCTAATGTTAGCAGTATTAAAATAATTAGAATCTGATATTTTTAAGACGGCCAAAGCTTGAGTTTTGAATCTCCAATTTTAAGTACCTTTATTTCAAACAAAAAAACCATGTGGAAAGAAGAAGATAACAAGCTCAAAAGAACGTTTACTTTTAAAGATTTCACTCAAGCTTTTGGTTTTATGACCAAGGTGGCCATAGAAGCTGAAAAAATGAACCATCACCCTTTTTGGACGAATGTTTACAATACAGTAAGCTTCGAACTTTCTACACACGATGCGGGGGATATTGTTACAGTGAAAGATCGTCAGCTAGCTAAAATTATTGACTTCTTGGCTAATTAATTCAAAATTCAATGTTCAAGATTGGGTAGTTCTCATTTTGAATCTTGAACTTTACTTTTTGAATTAAATCATGGATAAAATCGCTCTTTATCTGGTTCCGACTCCCATTGGCAACTTAGGTGACATAACTATACGCGGGCTAGAGATTTTAAAAACTGTTCATACCATTCTTGCAGAAGATACTCGAAAGTCGGGCATTCTCTTAAAACATTATAACATCAATAAACCGCTTCAAAGTTTTCATGTTTTTAATGAGCACCAAGTACAAGGCGATCTGGTAAAAAGAATGCAAGGGGGTGAAAGCATGGCCCTCGTAAGCGATGCAGGCACACCTGGAATTTCGGACCCGGGATTTCTTTTAGTTCGAGAATCATTAAAGGCAGGATTGAAAATAGAGTGTTTGCCTGGTGCCACTGCGTTTGTTCCTGCGCTTGTTAAGTCTGGCTTTCCCACCAATCGATTTGTGTTTGAAGGTTTTCTGCCGCATAAAAAAGGAAGACAAACTATCATCAAGAAATTGGCAGAAGAAGAACGCACCATTGTACTTTATGAATCGCCTCATCGCCTGCTTAAAGCCTTGGAGCAAATTTTTGAGTTCTTTGGCTCCGAAAGGAATATCTCAGTATCACGTGAATTAACTAAAATATTTGAAGAAACTGTAACAGGGCCTATTCCATTCGTGTTACATCATTTTAAAGAAAAAGAAGTGAAGGGCGAAATTGTGATTGTGATTGAAGGCAAACCAGTTTAAAGATTCAAATGGGTGGAAGTGTAGCTAACTACTTGTAACCTATAGCCTATAGAATAGAAGTCATTTTAAACATTGATATTAATAATCGATATGACCATGAACTTATCAGAAATTAAAAACAACGTTGTTGATCTTTGTCGTGAAGTAGGTGATTTTATACAGACAGAATCTAAAAACTTTGATAAGAATAGGATTGAATTAAAAGGAGAAGGCTTTAACAACTTAGTATCTTACGTAGATAAAGAATCGGAAAAGAAAATAGTGAAAGCCTTAACTAAAATTTTACCTGGTTCAGGATTTTTAGGCGAGGAAGGTGCTTCTGCAGATGGCACAAACGACTATCGTTGGATCATTGATCCCTTAGATGGCACAACCAACTTTACTCATGGGCTCCCCATTTTTGCAATTAGTATTGGATTAGTTAAGCACAACGAGATTGTTGCGGGCGTGGTGTATGACATCACCAGGGCAGATGCCTATCATGCCTCAAAAGAAAATCCTGCCTTTTGCAATAACACAGAAATTCATGTATCAAAAGCACAAACACTAAGCGAAAGTTTACTGGCCACGGGTTTCCCGTATTACCATTTCGACAAACGTGAAGCCTATCTCGATATCATAAAAACTTTTCTAGACAAAACACATGGCATAAGAAGATTGGGCAGCGCGGCCATCGACTTGGCCTATGTTGCCTGCGGACGCATGGAGGGGTTTTTTGAATATAACCTTAACGCCTGGGATGTAGCCGCAGGCGCACTAATTGTTCAACAAGCGGGTGGTAAGGTAACTGACTTTAGTGGTGGCGATAACTTTCTTTTTGGTGGAGAACTTGTAGCCGGCTGTGATGTGCATAGTCAAATGTTAGATATTATCAATACTTCTTGGAAGTAATCTTGGTTTTTCATTATTTTTATTCAAAAAAATTCATGAAAAATTATTTAAAATCTATTGCCGCTTTACTTCTTGTTACTTTTGCTTTTGGTAGTTGTGGGGTTATGTTTGGCGGCAGTCGCTTTTCTGGATCTATCGTTGTAAAAGATCATCCTGACGCTCAAATCTTTGTGAATGGAAACAAAATAGGCCAAGGCTCAGCTCTTGGAATGTATCCTAGAAACAGACCGTTAACGGTTCAGGTGAAGGAAACCGCTTGCGAGGCAAAAACAATCACTTATGACAATACCTTTAGAACAGGCAATTTTATTTTAAGTCTCGTTATGTGGGGATTGGTAGGCGTGGCTGTTGATCTTGGAACAGGAGCATCTTATAAGCCTGATCACAACCACAATCCTGCCATTCAAAAACTAAGTGATAAGAATTTCTTGTTCACGGTTGATTATTCAGAGTGCTCTAAGTAATTCATTTTCGGAGTAATTAAAAGTGTGCCAGTTGATTACTCCGATTTTAAAGATTCGGCAGGATTGACAGTTGCCGCTTTATACGATCTATATCCAACAGTGATTACTGCAATAAAAAATGTAATCGCTAAACCTGCTGCAAATATTTCAGGCCCTAGGTTTATTTTATAAGCAAAGCCATTGAGCCATTGATTCATTAAATACCATGCCGCTGGTGCAGCCAAGAGAAAGCCTATACCAATTAATTTTATGTATTCTTTCGAAAACGAAAACACTATGCTCTCAACTGATGCCCCCAATACTTTGCGCACACCAATCTCCTTTGTTTTTTGATTCGCCATGAAAGTAGCTAAACCAAACAATCCTAAACATCCTATAAAGATAGCAATTGAAGTAAATACTGTTAAAAGAGTCGACATCTTCTCTTCACGTTCATAAAAATTCCTTATCTGTTCATCCATAAACTCATAGCTAAAGAGAAATTCAGGATATGCAGAATCCCATTTATGTTGTATCTGCTTAATCGCTTCTTGAAAATTGGCCTGATTAACTTTTACTGACAGGTTTCGGTAGCCGTTTACATGATTGAACATTACCGTAGCATCGATAGACTGATGAAGAGAAACGGTATGGAAATCCTTTATTACTCCCGTAATCGACAACTTCTTATTCCAGATATCCAATCTTTTACCAACTGCATCGGTTGGGTTATCATAGCCAATCATTTTAGCAAGCTTCTCGTTTACAATTAACCCCTGTGCAGAATCTAGATCAAGCACATTATTTCCTGCCACCAGCTTAAGTCTATATAACGATATATAATTTACATCGATAAGTTTAACCTGAGCGCCATATTCCTTACCATCTTCGGTTTTAAAACCTGTACCACTTACTGATCCCGATGAGGGTGGTGTATTGCTTAAGCTTGCCATTTCAACGCCAGGTATTTTGGCTATTTCATTGCGAAGTGTTTTGACAGATTTAATGTTTGGCAAGTCTATAGTAATGATGGCATCCTTTGCAAAACCCAGCTCTTTGCTCTTGAAATAGTTCATCTGACTTATCAGAACAATTGTGCCTATGATAAAAAATTGTGATATGCAGAATTGTAAAACGACTAACGCCCTTCTCAGCATAAAGCCAGATGAATTATTGTTACTAAGTTTATTTTTCATGGCTGCAATTGGGTCAAAGCCTGAAACTACAAAAGATGGATATAAGCCTGAAAGTAAAGCCACTACAATGGACACAAAAATTATAAAAATCCATAAGCCCCAATCGGTGGAGAAACTAAGCTGCAGGTGTAAGTCTAAAAACGGATTCAGAAATTTCAATCCTACTTCTGCCACACTCAACCCTAAAATCATAGCCGCAAATGAAACTAGTGAAGCTTCACCAAGAAATTGAATTATCAACTGGCCCCGTGTGCTTCCCATGGTTTTACGAATGG
>JANXRR010000583.1 GCA_025356795.1 Bacteroidia bacterium | reverse complement strand
AACGCGTACCATTCCTTTTCGCCTAGCGTATTTGGATTCGCTTTCGCAAACTTTAGAAACTCACAACCATTTTTTACAGCTTCTGAATCAACCTCATAGGCGTTGCTATTCATGGACTCTCGGTCTACATAGGTCAGCTTTTCTTCAACAAAAGTCTCAAGAATAGTTTTTATCGCAGCCAATGGTTCACGATTTTTTTGCAGTTTTAAATAATCTAACGATAGGTGCCCTCTCCCTTGACTTGCGGCTTTACGAACGTCATCAATGGCAATCTGACCGTCGATGACTCCTTTTTTAAATTCACCCATGAGTTGAATTCTGAAAAGTCCACTATCGGGATGCCGAGAACCGAATGCTCTGAATTTATGGTTCGCTACATAGATCCCTGTATCCAGCGTGGGAAATTGCTTTTGAAGAACTTTTGCCAAATGGGTCAGCTTTGCGGGCATATCGGCGGACGGCATTAGCCCGAAATACCCTTGAGGAACACCAACCACTGCACCCTTATTTCCAGAGAAGAAGAACGCAAAATCTGCAATATTTAACCACTTAACGAAATGCCGAGCATCCTCCAGAGCCCTCGCACCCTTATCCCCCTTACTATCGAAGTCGAATGGCACTAGGCCCATCGCTGGGCGAACCAGACCCACGTAGTCTTTGTAGGTGGATCTTGGCTCAAGGTCGAATAACCCGTAGTGAGCTTCACCTCCATCATGTTGCTCAATTTTTTTTAGCAACTCCATTGCTCCGATATGCCCCGTACTCAAAGGAGAAAATTTACTCGGCACATAATAATTCTGCCAAATTATTTTCTTACCCTTTTCTTCGTCCTCACCTGTGAATTGATTTTTCTTATTATTAATGTTAGTGTCTGTTTCAGAAGAAGTATTTCCGTCCATTGCTTTCTCCAAGACTATGCGTCAAAATTCGATGCCCCTGATTCGCAGTCGGGGGTATCGCTGGTAAAGTGTTACTAGCTCTTTAATTTCTATTTTTTGACTGAATTCGCTTCAGCACATATACCAATTTTTCTTGTGCTTAAAAAATCGAGAAGCTCTGCACGAGAAAATCGGACTATTCTTTTATTAATACGAATATGAGGGATTTGCCGCTTGCTAACCAAGCCATAAAGCGATCCCACCGGGAGCTTCAATAGTTTAGCCGCGGTTTCGTAGTTTAAAAAATCATCTTCATTTAGAGTTGCCATAAATACCTCCTCTGGTCTTATGAGGGATTATTTATGCCAGATTATTTTTTTCAAAACTCGTGCAATAAAAATGATGTTTGTTTTGCTCTATCGCCGTCATTTTTTGCGCTGTTGCTAAAAATTCAAAAAACAAAGACGACACTATTAAAAAAGCAGGCAATTGATACAGAAAAAAACTGGGCGGCCTTCAAAAGGAACTTCAGGCCGCTACGCCGTCACCCAGAAGCAATGGCTTCGAGACACCCAGCATAAAATAAAAAAATGCGAGATCGAGCTCCGTTGAGTGGGAGCTGGACCAGACGAATCAAAGTATATAGCTAAAGCCTAAATTAACTCTCTTTGAAAGTGGAAAAACTAATTCTTCTAATGCGTGGAATCTTGCACGATCAACATCCATTTGTTACCCTTTTTTCTATAAAATGGATGTTGAAAACTGCATTAAACAATATGGGTTGGCTGAAGTTAATAACGGCACACTCCAGGGAAAAAGCATAAGTTCGTCATACCGAATCCTAAATGGCCATTGCATGTATTTAGCCAATGAGGCCGACCTAAGCTGGGCAGTTTTCTATTCAGGACTATTTAACAAAATAATTTCTATGAATAAATCCCTAGAGGAAACGAAAGAAATTGCAAATAGCATCATAATGCAAGATAGCCACTGGAACTGGCTTAAGAAGTCTGCTGCGCTATGCCCCCCGGAATATGAATGGTTTTACTTGGTTGCTGACGACAAGATTCAAGCCATTTGCCTAATTTACCATCCAAAAGGTGCTTTAATTGAGGCTGGCAACATATTTTACATCGAGTATGTTGCCGTCGCTCCCTGGAATCGCTCAAGCAAGTTGAATGATAAGATATATGAAAAGATTGGTACAAAACTGATACGGGCAGCCAGCGAATATGCCTGCCAAAGCCTAAAATTAAAACCCGGATTCTCTCTTCACTCTTTACCGCAGTCAGAAAGTTATTATCTTCACCTAGGAATGGTCGAGGTCCCTGTGCAAAAAAAAGACAATTTAAAGTATTATGAAATGAATGAAGAAACGAACAACAAATGGAGGATCTCAAATGACTAACAACAAT
>JANXRR010000543.1 GCA_025356795.1 Bacteroidia bacterium | reverse complement strand
AGTTAAAAGTTTCTTTATTGAGTTTGCAGCAGGCATTATTTACTTCTTGATTGTAAGGTATGGTTTTATCTTTTGAAAAAGTACAGCATCGATGAGGGCGATTTTTTGCAGTTCATCAACCTCATTAAAATTGCCATTCTGAAAACGATAGGCAATAATTACTTTTGCTACCGAAAACTTTATGTAAGGTAAAGCAGTAAGCTCTTTTTCATTTGCAGTATTTATATTAATTAGTGTTGGATGAAAATCCAGTTTAACAAAAGTATTTTTATTCAACTCGCGTATCACTAAAGAATCTAAACCATAGATTTCTGATAGTTGATTCTCGGACACAAATCCACCCAATCTTTCGCGATATTTAAGTATCCTTATAGCTAGCTTACTGCCGATCCCTTTTAGCTTTATCAACTGGGAAGTATCAGCTAAATTAATATCGAAACGTTCAATACTTTTTACCAAAAACGTGGGTTGGTACTTTTTTTCTAGTATCATTTCATTAATTTTATCAGGCAACGAAATAAGTGGATAGAGACTTAATATCAGGGTGGTGTCAATACCATATATTTTTTTAAAATCGGCCTTAAAGTAAAACCGACCTCCCTTGGCTCTATAGTTCACAATGCGATTTGCCACACCTTTGCTAAATCCAAGATCTATTAATTCAGTTTCAGATACTTTGTTTGGGTCAAACTTAAAAGCTCTGATTTTTGGCTTCGTTGCATTATTTACAGAACTATCCTTTTTTTTGAATTCCCAGTTGAGTACGATACTGTCTAAAATTTTGGCATCGTGAGTGATGTCCAAAGGTTTACTTGTAAACCAGGCTTGATAAATAGGTTCAACAAATAAAAGGAGTAACATTAAGGGAAGGAGAATTAAGAACCCGTTTGTTTCTGTTGTAGAGAACCCAAAGAAACCTCTTATCCAAGCTCGAATACGGTTCATTTTCTGCCCTTTATTTTTATAGAAAGATAAAAATAAAATCGATTATAGGCTAACGTGATTATGAAAATTCAATTCGGGACAAACATCTTATTCTGACCTAGGCACCAACCAAGTTTTTTATACACTTTTAAAATACTTTCTTTGGCTGATTCCCCATTCAATTCTTTGATAATTCGGTCGGATAAGGTGCCCTCATTCAAAATTATATTGAGTTCAGGTTTCCATTTTTCGAGTGCGGGATGCCCTCCTTTCAATAATTTATTTAAAATGGCGAGCCAAACTTCTTTAGCCGAAGTAAATTCGGCAATACCAAAAGCGGCCAAATACTGGGAAGAATAAATCATGGCAGATTGCCCTTCTTGAATTACATCATCAAGAATGCCTGCCAGAGCCTCTGTTTGTTCTTTCATTTGATCTTCGATGCCAATAAACTTTTCATTGACAAATGCCTTAATGGTTTCAATTACCAGTTCAATAATTGCCATGTCGGCAGCTGGGCATTCTTGAATATCCATAATTCTGATCTCAATGGAGCCCCGATCGAAGCGAGGAATTGCCCCTCTGCTGTTTACCCAAACAGGGTTAAGAATAGCATGGGGATCAAAGGGTGCGATGTCTGTTTTTATCTTGTCATAAACAATGTTTAAATAATTGCGCCTTGAGAAGATTGCTTCCGGAATAACCTTTCCAGTAATTGAGGGTATTCTACTTTGGTTAGTTTTATAGTAATTTAAACGTGTGTCGCCTACACCGGTAATTTTTCCTTCAATGATAGGTGAGCTTGCGCACAATGCCGGAAGAATAGGCAATATCATTCTCACTGCTGCATGAAGTTTGGCAAATTCCTCATCATCATAAAAAGGCAAATTGAGATGTGTGCTTTGCACATTACTCCAACCATGACCCCTACAATCAAAAACCTGATTGTAGATTTCATATACTTCATTGCTATCATGTGGCCACAATTTTGTTTCGGTAAGTGGATCCATGAACGGGTGCGCAGCCGTGGGCAGTAGCATGGCGTTCCATTTTTGAAGCGTTGTGTTTATACGTTTAATGTCATCAGCAAAAGCACTTTCTACAGCATTGAAATTCAACTCTGGCCTGGTGGATTTTAATTCAATAACATGAAGTACCAATTCGTTTGACCAAGTGACAATACCATTTTCAAAATCGCTGCCGTAAGAACCCAACTCATGTTTTAGTAACTCATCGGCAATAGGTTTTACAGACAAGGTATCTTTGTCTACAATCATGTACTCCAATTCAATACCATATCCTTGAAAAAGATGAAGGCGTGATAGCTGTGTCATTTTTCTGCTTTAATTTTATTTAAAAATACTTCCATTATTATTGAATAGAGCCTGTCCTTTAAAATTTTATCTTCGATACCTGCATCTATGTTTGGGTTGTCATTGATTTCAATTACGTAAAATTTTCCGTCAATTTCCTTCATATCCACTCCATACAAGCTTTTGCCAATCAACGATGTGGCTTTTAGGGCAGTCTTTAGAAGTTCCGTTGGTGCTTGGTCTACAGAGATAGACTCTACCTCGCCATCGCGTGAAGCTCGCTTGTTGGCATTCCAATTCACAATTTGCCAATGCTTTGTAGCCATAAAGTATTTACAAACGTAGATTACTTGATCATCTACCACACCTACACGCCAATCAAATGTAGTTGGCAGAAATTCTTGCGCAATTAACAAGTCAGATTTCTCAAACATGCTTTCGCGGATTTTCTTAAACTCTTCTAAGTCGTTGATTTTAAAAACACCTTTCGAGAAAGCACCATCGGGTTGTTTCAAAATAAATGGAAACGCCATTTTGGATGGAAGCGACTGACAACTCTCTTCGGTGATTACATGCGATTTGGGCGTGAGTATTTTATGTGCGTTCAACAACTCATGCAAGTACACTTTGTTAGTGCATTTCAAAATCGATTCAGCATCATCTATCACAGCAAGCCCTAAAGATTCCGCTTTCTTTGCAAATCGAAACGTATGATGATTTACATTCGTAGTTTCACGGATAAACAACGCATCGTATTGAATGATTTGATGAAAATCATTCTTTGTGATAAACTCCGTGTTAAAACCTGCCTCCAACGCTGCTTTGTAAAAACGTTTCAATGCTCGATCATCACTGGGCGGGTTTTTATCTTCAGGGTTGACAAGAATGGCCAGGTCATATTTCTTTTTATCCGGCCGAAAATCGCGCTTACGCAGCAAGTATTTTTCAAGAGAGGTAATCAACAGTGGTTTGTCAGTTTGCGAAACTTCATTCAAGCTCATTGGCTTAATGCTATGCAACAACCATTTATTCTTTTTAGAAAATGAAGCCCGAATAGAAGGGGCCTGCACCAACTGAAATAACTGAAGTGCCAGTTTATTTAGATGCTCGGCCTGAGTTGAACCAAAATAAATACTGAACTCTACCCTATCGTAGGGTTCATTTTTAAATGTGCTTTGAATCAACTCATCAAAGTCTAGTGAGTCTTCACGAAGAATGGAAGGGAATCTAAAATCCTGTATCGTGGAAACCCCTGGCAATACTTTGTGGCCCCGTGCTTCAGCTAATAATGAAACATAGTAACCTTCGCTCTGATAATTATACGACTTACATAGATTGATTACTTTTAATCGTTTAATGGATTGATAAGATTCCTCTGACAGATATTTGTCAGGGCTAATTACCTCCACATCTTCCAGATTAAATTTCCAGCTTTCTGGTTTTTCAACAACAATTAATTTGGGCATAGCAACTACTATTGAATGTATAAATGTTCTATTAGCCAAAGGCTTACATAAGATTTCAAGTGTTTCTTGGTTAATTGAATCATGGGCTAGTTGATAATTAACGTTTAGGTTCTATTACTAACAGATTGGCATCATAAGTTATTATACCCAACATAATACTATTGATGAGCCTGTTAAAATTCACACAATAGTATTGGCTTTTCAAGGGATTTGGATTAAGGGGATCTGCCACATACACTTGATTAGACTTTTCATCATATCCATTGATCACCACAAAGTGGCCGGCCGGTTCACCTTTAATGCTATCGTATTTGTTGGTGGCTGGCACTTCGCGAGGTGTTCCATAAAGATAGGTAGCACTTAATCCTGTAAGCACAGGAATGGACCGCTTTAGATATCCTCGAATTAAATCTTCATTCAATTCGCTTTGAAAAATTTTACCTCCAGCTTCCAAAAATTTAATATATGCTTTCGATGCCGCTTGTAATTTTCTGCTATTCAATTTATATTTCATTTGACGCTTCAAGTTGTCTGCCAACTTCTTGGGAGATGAAAACCAGGTAGGATCGAAAACATGGAGGTTGTAGGTATAGATAGATGCGCTGTACCCTTTCTTCAAGGCATGATTGCCCAACATCACAGCTAATGTACCTCCTGTCTTCAATGGTTTTACTTCATCAATTACTTGCTTCAACGTAATGGGATCATGATAATATTCATACAAGGCATGAAGGCACGTTGGGCCACACGTAACCTCATCGGGTTGTGACCTAATATCAAAATTTAAAAATATGGCTGGCCGATTAGGAACTTCAAAAATCATCAAAATAATTTTGTGATTAAAAGATTAAGAACTTCTACCAAAATTAGAGCAATGATAATCCACTCCAAAATATTGCTTTCCCTGTGATGTGAAATTTCTCTAAACATACTTAAGTTATCTTCAATAATTCGCAGCGTATATTCTATTTCACTAAACCGCACACGCAAGTCAAAATGTTTCATTAATCCCTTATGGAGTGAGTCAAGGTATTCATCATCCCACACCAGTTCGGGGGCATCAAAAATGTAGATATTATCGGCAATATCGTTTTGGGTATTGAGGGCTTTGCCTATAAACTTAAGCATGTTTTTTCTGCTAATGTTCAATTTGCCCGTATGCTCAAGATCTCTTGTGAACCCTTTGATCTCGGTTAATAAAGTTTCTGAAACCGCATGATATTGATCGAGCGCCACAGACTGTGCAAGATTGAACATAGCAATGCGAACTACTTTGGCATCTAAATGATCCACAATCAGTTGATCAAATTCAAAAGCCATTTCGCTATCTGGAATAACGTGTATTTCGTGATCATCGCGCAGCCAAGATGTAACCGGATTGCGCATGTGGTTTTGTACCGACTTTACGGCCAATTTAATTTCTTCTTTAGAATAGCCAGCAAACACAACCATCCCATAATTGAAG
>JANXRR010000506.1 GCA_025356795.1 Bacteroidia bacterium | reverse complement strand
CCAATCCCGAAATCTATAGAAAGGGAAGTAATAAATATCACCTCCGTATGGAATCATGACATTCAATTTTTTTTTGATCAGCCCCAATAGGGCAGGCGCCCAATCACAGCCTATAAAAAAGTTATGGCCGTTTAAATCTTTTTGAATGATTGATGGGAGCTTCGGGTCAAAAAAATAAAAATCAGTCCATGTTGTTTGCGTTATCTTAATTCGTACATCCACCACATATAAATCTGCAGAAGGCACAAAGTGATCAAATTCATTTAGCAGGAACATCTCGACTTCAAAACCATTGTCAGCTAAATAGCGACCCAAATTGTACAGGAAATGATTCATATTTCCTATGCAAGCTACCTTCATTACAAATTCTTGAGCTTGCTATTCAATTCCTTAAATTCTTTTAATGGCCTGGCCGGTGATCCCATCCATACCTCATTGTTACCGATGTCTTTTGCCACCACCGATCCCATACCTACCAATGTAAAATCGCCAATGTTTATCCTATCCCTTAAGCTTACAGAAGGAGAAATCCAACAATTTTTACCAATATGTGTGCTGCCTCCAATCATGGAATTAGCTATAACATAAGAATTCTCTTCAATAATTACGTTATGCGCAACATGTACTAAATTATCAATCTTGACATTTTCTTTAATCCACGTTGGACCCAATGAACCTCGATCAACACATGTGTTTGATCCTATGTGCACCCCATCTTCAATAATTACATGACTGATATGGGGGAAATTAAAAGGAACATTGTTCTCATCGTATTCATAACCAAAACCATCTGCTCCAATAACTGCCCCAGCGTTAATAATTACATTTTTTCCAATGAGAGTTCCCTCATAAAGGGTACAATTAGGGCCAATGACTGTACCCTCACCTATTTCGCAATTTGCTTCAATTACAGCAAACGCCCCCACTCTACAGAGCTTAGGTAACTTTACGCTTGGATGGATGAAACTTGTTGGATGAATTGAAAACTCAGGTGTCTTTTTGAACAATTGGTTTCCGATTTGTGCAAAAACCATTTTAGGATTCTCTACATAAATCAAGCATTTATCCTTTATTCCCGAATTCTTTAAAGAGGGATCACAAATAATTATTTGAGACTTGGTTTCACTCAAGAACCGGCTAGCTTCACTATGACCTTTGCTTATAAATGTAAGTTCATTTTCGGCACCAGGTAGAGTTTTGCCAAGGGCTACTATTTGTATAGCGTTATCAGCATTTTCAATCTCATATACGCAGTTAATAGCATTTACAATATCATTCAATCTTTTAGTGCTACTCATAAAAATGCTCATTGTAATAAGTATCGGGATGAATTAAAGAATATATAATAGGATGATTATCTAAGGCATGCTCCGAGAGAGAGCGTCTATCGCCTTCAATGAGTTTTGCCTTATTGTAACACTTCCAACGCGTCCATTCACTATCACTTACATAAAAAGATTCTTGGAATAGATTGAATTCGGGTTGTGTATCATAAGCCTCATAAAGCAATCCGAAATCACTTGCTTTTCTGTTTTTCCAGAAATCTAAATTGTTCAAACCTGTCATGCCACCATGACTTGCTATACCTATTACCTCATAGTTAAAAATCTGTTTGATCACTTCTATATCACGAACTAAACAATCAGTAGCATCTTCTTTCCAAATAGCAGCCTGATCAATTACTTCTGAGTGATATCCTAGCTCGTGACCGGATTCAATTAAGTACCGTATGATCTTATAATTTTCAAATGAAAAAGGATTGTACTCGGGTGCATGAAGTCTAAGGAAAAATGTTCCTTTTATATTTAATTTATTAAAAATTGAAATTAACCTCAATGTTTTTTTAACAGATAGGTCAATGTCAATTCTGTTTACAATTATCCTACTATACTTAATATCCTTTTTAATTTTAACATACTCTGCGCATGTGATAAATTTATACCCAAAGGATAAAACTTTACTGAACTCCTCTTCTATAAAATTGTAGGTAAAATTCATTGCAGGGTTTGCTTTAAGATTTCCT
>JANXRR010000449.1 GCA_025356795.1 Bacteroidia bacterium | reverse complement strand
GGGAAATTTATATCGACCAATAAAGAGTTGTTTGAAAGCGATAAAATATCTGAAGACACAGAAAGCGTTTTCTTTGATGCCGATAATGATGGTGACTTAGACTTATATGTTTGCAGTGGTGGCAATGAGTTTCCGTCCAGTAGCAGCGCATTAATTGATCGTTTATACATCAATAATGGAAGCGGACAATTTATAAAGTCAGATCAAATATTACCCACTTTTAATTTTGAAAGCACCAGCACTGTAAAAGCCTGTGATTATGATAAAGATGGAGACATTGATTTGTTCGTGGGAGTTCGACTCCAATCTTTTTTGTACGGTGTGCCAGTAAATGGATATATTCTTAATAATAATGGTAGAGGAAAATTTAAAGACGTGACAGATACAGTTGGTTCTGGTTTAAAAAAATTGGGAATGATAACAGATGCCACGTGGGCGGATGTGGATGGAGATAAGGATATGGATTTAGTTATTGTTGGTGAATGGATGCCCATTAAAATATTTTTAAATACAAGCGGTAGGTTTACAGAAAGCAAAGCTGGGTTAGATACTAGCAATGGATGGTGGAATACAATCCAAGCAGCTGATTTAGATAATGATGGTGACATAGACTTTGTGATCGGAAATCATGGATTGAATTCTAGATTTAGAGCGAGCGAAAAAAAGCCAATAGAGATGTATGTAAATGATTTTGATCAGAATGGTACAGTAGAGCATATCATCACGTGTTACAATGGAGATAAAAGTTATCCTATGGCCCTTCGTCATGATATTATTCAGCAGATGCCACTATTAAAAAAGAAATATTTGAAATATGAAAGTTATAAAGACCAAACAATTACAGATATTTTCACACCGGAGCAAATGAAAGGCACGATAACCCTTTCCGTGAAAAATCTAAATTCCAGTATTATGATCAACGATGGCAAAGGAAATTTTAAACTAGAAGCACTTCCAATCGAGACTCAATTTTCGCCCTTGTATGCAATACTCATTGATGATATTGACCATGACGGAAAATTAGATATTGTGGCAGGAGGAAACTTATATAGAACTAAACCTGAAGTAGGCCGATATGATGCCAGTTACGGAGTGTTTTTGAAAGGCGATGGGAAAGGTAAATTTAGTTCTGTTTCATCCAAATCCTCAGGATTACAATTGGATGGAGAAATCAGAGACATTGTTAAATTAAAAGTTGGAAAAACAACTAAAATTATTGTTGGAAGAAATAACGATACTCTTGAAGTTTTAACTCTAAAATAGTGTGGACTTCAACAACTAAGCTACTTGTTTTTTGTCTTGTTACAGTAGCATCTTTTTTTTCGTGCAAAGAAAAAACTAAAACCAATTCATTATTTCATCTCGTTCCTTCTTCAGAATCAGGAATTGATTTTAAAAATCAGTTATCCGAAGATGAGAATTTTAATATCATTCAATACTTATATTTTTACAATGGTGGCGGTGTCTCTGCGGGTGACATTAATAACGATGGATTGGTAGATTTATACTTCACTTCCAATCAAAAATCAAATAAATTATATCTTAATAAAGGTAATTTTAAATTTGAAGATATAACTGAAAAAGCTGGGGTAGCAGGCTCGGGCAATTGGAAGACAGGCGTTACAATGGCTGATATAAATGCCGATGGATTATTGGATATTTATGTGTGTGGTGTCGGCAACTTTAAAGGATTTAAGACTACCAATCAATTATTCATTAACAAGGGAGATCTTACTTTTGCTGAAAGCGCGAGTGAGTATAATCTGGCATTTTCTGGACTTTCAACACAAGCTTCTTTTTTTGATTATGATCTCGATGGAGATCTTGATATGTTTTTGTTAAACCACTCCGTTCATTCAGTTCGATCGTATGGAAGAGCTTCTGCTCGCTATGATTATGATGCCTTGGCTGGCGATCGATTGTACAGAAATGAATTAGAAAAGGGCATTCATGGATTTGTTGATGCAAGCGATTTAGCAGGTATCATTGGTGGCCCCATTGGTTATGGCTTAGGAGTTTCTACTGCCGACATCAATATGGATGGATATCCTGATATTTATGTTTCAAACGACTTTCGTGAAAACGATTATCTATACATTAATCAACATGACGGAACTTTCACACAAGAGATTGAAAAAAGACTAAGTCATTCCAGTCGTTTTTCAATGGGCAATGATGTTGCAGATTTTAATAATGATATGCTACCTGATATTCTCACAGTTGATATGATGCCTCGCGATGAAGCTGTTATTAAAGCTTCGGTGGGGGAAGATTCTTATGAAATCTATAAATACAAACTAGGTTATGGATATTATAATCAAGTCGCTAGAAATACCTTTCAACTCAATATTGGCGATGGTCAATTTAGTGATATCGCTTGGCTTAGCGGAGTTGCAAATACTGATTGGAGTTGGGCACCTTTGATTGCCGATTTTGATAATGATGGTTTGAAAGATATTTTCATAACAAATGGAATTGTGAGAAGACCTAACGATTTATCTTATCTTAATTTCATTTCAACTGATTCTGCACAACGTCTTTCTGATCTTGTGCTGGCAAGCAAAATGCCTGATGGTAAAATCTCAAATTTTATTTTTCAAAACGCAAACGGACTCACGTTCAACGATAGGTCAATAGAATGGGGACTTAATTTACCCAGCTTCTCGAATGGTGCTCTTTATTCTGATCTTGATAATGATGGAGATTTAGATCTGGTTGTCAATAACGTTAATGAGAAGGCATTCATCTATCAAAACACATTGAATGATTCTTTGCATCATTCTTTACAGATTAAATTAAATGGAGATTCGCTCAATCCTTTTGGTGTCGGAACAAAAATAGTTGCCTTTGCGAAAGGAATAAAATTCTATCAAGAGCTGGCTCCAACACGTGGCTTTCAATCATCGGTAGAATATAAGCTTACGCTAGGCTTAGGGCAAAATAAAATCATCGATTCATTGCTTATCATTTGGTCAGATAAAAAGTATGAGAAATTGATTTCAATAAAAGCAGATCAATTGATAGAGGCTAACTACAAAAACGCAAAACTAGATTTTGACTACTTAAAGCTAGTACAAAGGGCAATCCTATTTAAAGAAATGGAATTGAAAATGGATTTCCTATTCATTCATAAAGAAAATGATTTTGTAGATTTTAATGTTGAAGGGCTCATGCCCAGAATGGTTTCAACAGAAGGCCCGAAGATTTCTATTGGTGATGTAAATAATGACGGGCTAGATGATTATTTTATAGGAGGAGCACGAGGTCAATCGTCAGCCTTATTTGTTCAACAGCCAACAGGTGAATTCAAATCAACAAACAAAAATGTTTTTGAAAAAGATTCTTTACATGAGGAAACTGGTTCTTTATTTTTTGATGCGGACGGTGATAACGACCTTGATCTTGTTGTGGTAAGTGGTGGTAATGAAAATGAAAAGGGAGACCACCTTTTGCCACGTTTGTACCGCAATACAGGTAAAGGCACTTTTGAAAAAAGCAATTCCTTTCCGAAGGTTTATTTAAATGCGTCATGTGTTAAAGCTGGGGATTTTGATCGCGATGGAGATTTGGATTTATTTATTGGAGGTAGAATTATTTCAGGCCAATACGGTATTAATCCCCCAAGCTATATTTTAAAGAACAATGGAAAAGGAGTTTTTGAAGATGTTTCAGGTAAATTATTTTCCTCCCATCAAAGTATGGGAATGGTGACTGATGCTTCTTGGATCGATTTGAACAAAGATGGATTGTTAGATTTGATTGTGGTGGGTGAATGGATGCCGACAACAATTTTCATTCAATCAAAAGAAAATATTTTTTCAGATAAGACCACAGAATGGAAATTGGACAAAACGAATGGTTGGTGGAACACACTTTTTGTTACAGATTTTGATAAAGATGGAGATCTGGATTTT
>JANXRR010000443.1 GCA_025356795.1 Bacteroidia bacterium | reverse complement strand
GCTACGCAAATAGGATTGGTTCCCAGCAATCGTTCCACAGAAAAAGTAGGAGCCACTAACGGACTTGCATTGGTCATAGAGATGCCAATCATATCATGGGCCAAGGCTTTCATGGAATGATAGCCGGCTATGCCAAAGTGGTTTGAGTTTTTTACAGCCACCCATCCCGTGCCGCAGGTCTTTGCTTTGGTTATGGCAATGTCCATAGCATAAGGTGCAATCACTAAACCCAAGCCTTGGTCTCCATCAACTACCGCGGTGCTTGGCGATTCATGAACAATTTTCATGTTAGGAGTTGCGTTGATTCTTTTTGCTTCCCATAACCTAACATAACCACTTAATCGTGCTAAACCGTGTGAATCAACACCGCGCAGATCAGCACTTAATAAAACATCGGTGGCTTGCTTTGCCTGATCGGGTGGGCAGCCAATTTTTAGAAATATGGCGTTGGCGAAACTCCAAAGTTGTTGGTAAGGAAGTAGTTGATCGTTCATCGTTTAATATGGTCTTTTGTCAAGATGTGCTCGCATGTCAAACAAACGAACAATCTCTATTTTGTTATTTTTATGTCAATAATAAAGTAAATGATACGGAGAGAGAAGGATACTTCTTACGCTGGGTATCTTTTGCGATTGCCTTCCAATGAATGGATATTTTGAAATCAGTGCAATCCGTTCTTCGATTTTTTCTAAAAAGATAAAAGCTATTTTGGAGGAAATTTTTTTGAGCAGGTATTGATAAATCCTATAGGAATCATGTTGAAAACGCTTCGAGATTATAACTTTTTCCATTCATCCATTTCTTTCTTAAATTCATCCCAAGAAATTGTCTCACCTCTATCAACTTCCGCAAGTGCTTCATCCAATTCTATAAGCTGTGCCTCGTTAAGCTCATATTCAATATCTTTTTTAGAAGCGTAGAAAGATACATCTTCCATCACTTGCATAAGCGTAGTCTTATCTTCAATGCTATCAACCAATTCATGGATTTTTAACTTTACAGATTCGTTCATTGCTAAGTCCATATTCTTAGAATTTGTTTTTACGAAGTTACAAAAAGTTAAGAATGCTATTTGAAAAGATTATTAAAAATATCCCATCAAGTTTATGGAAATTTGACCTTTGAAGCATCTTTAAGAAAAAACAAATCTATGAAGAATAACATTTTAGTAGTTGCATTATTTGCAATTGTATCAATAGCCCATTCGCAGACTGAGAAACGGTTGGAGTCCAAAATAACCAATGTCACTGTCTTCCTTAACAGGGCTCAGGTTACAAGAGTTGTTAGTTCGCGCATTGAAACTGGTAAAGCAAATTTGATTATTGGAGGACTGACTTCTAATCTCGATCCGCAAAGCATTCAAGTTGCGGGCAAAGGAAATTTCATTTTGTTGGGTACCAGCCATCAGCAAAATTTTCTCAATGAATTCAATCAACCGAAATCAATTAAACTATTGAAGGATTCGTTGGTGCTTATTCAAAAAGAAATTGGATCAACTCAAAGCCAAAAGGAAATTTTAAATAAAGAAGAACAATTGATTTTAAACAATCAAAAGATTGGTGGTGCCAATCAAAATTTAACTGTTGCAGAATTGAAAGCTATGGCGGATTTCTACAGAAGCAGACTGAATGAAATTGCTTTGATGCGAACAAAGTTTGATGAGAAGATAAGTAAGCTAAATGATCGTCAATTAAAAATCCAACAACAACTTAATAGTCAGAATGAATTGTATAACCGAAATACAAGTGAGATTGTTGTGAGTGTAAGTGCAGATGCCGCAACCTCTGTTGAGCTTGAAATTAATTATGTGGTTGCTAATGCCGGTTGGTATCCGGTGTATGATTTGCGAGCCATCAACACAAAGCTGCCCATTCAGTTAAACTACAAAGCTAACGTGCAACAAGGTACGGGCGAAGATTGGAACAATGTAAGACTGAAATTATCTACTACTAATCCAAGCTTAGGCGGATTGAAACCAGAATTGAATCCTTGGTATTTGAATTTTTATGAACTCGATTATCGGTCACGAAGTGCAGCGCCAGCGGCCATGATGATGAAAGGTAGAGCAGATGGTATATCGGTAGAATCGGAAGACAAAGCCAAAGAAGCCTTAACATTTAATGATTACGTCTCCACCATTCAAACCTCACTTGCCACTGAGTTCGATATTTCACTTCCTTATTCAGTGGCATCATCGGCAAAGCCAACATTGGTAGACATTCGCAAGTATGATGTAAAGGCAGATTATCTCTATGCATCAGCGCCTAAACTTGATAACGATGCTTTTCTGTTAGCAAAAGTTACAGGCTGGGAAGAATACAATTTGTTGCCCGGTGAAGCAAATATTTTCTTTGAAGGAACTTTTGTGGGCAAGTCGTACATCGATCCAAATAATGTGAAGGACACACTTTCAGTTTCATTGGGACGCGATAAGAGAATTGTAGTAAAACGTGAAAAATTGAAAGACTTAACATCACGAAACTTCATTGGTTCAATCAAGAAGGAAAGTTATGCGTATGAGATCACGGTTAGAAACACAAAATCAGAATCGATAAGAATTGTTTTGGAAGATCAAATTCCTGTTTCACAAAATACTCAGATTGAAGTTACAACAATTGATCTCGCTGGAGCCAAGTTTAACAAAGACACAGGCAAGCTTGGTTGGGACCTTGGACTTAAGCCAAACGAAACAAGGAAACTCGTTTATAAATTTGAAGTGAAATATCCGAAAGACAAGCAGGTGAGCGGGATGTAACAGAATTTGTTGATGATTGATAGTCCACGGTACCTCTGTCTATGGTGGACTATCAACTGTTGACTATCGACTGAAGCACTCCTTCCTTCAATGAATAAGTTGACACTCGAATAGATTTGAACTCATGATTGTGGATCAAAAAATTTATTAAACAACTGCCCACTACAATCATATCTACACGTAGCTCTATCATGCCGGGTATTTGCATTCGCTCATTTCTGTTTTTGATAATGAGTTGCTGGTATATCAAATGAAAGGCTTCTATGGTAAGCAGGGTTTCAGGGTTTTCTGGATGATAAACAATTCCACTTTCGTGGGAATAGATTTCACTCAGTGTATCAAATGAACCAGAGGATCCAAGCAGCGTAGTGGGATTATATTTTTTCAGTTCGGTGAATAAAGGATTAAGCTGCTCGCTAAAGTATTGATTCAATGATTGAATTTCATTAGGTGAGATTGGATCATGGGGTTTAAACTTTTCAATCAACCGCTGCCCACCAATTTCAAAACTTTGCTTCCAGAATAGTTCACTGTCATTGGCAATAATAAACTCTACACTTCCACCTCCAATATCAACAATCAACGCAGGTTCATTTCCCATGGCAATGGCACTTGCCACACCTTTGTAAATAAGTTGAGCTTCTTCATCGCCTGAAATTATTTTTACCTCAATTGTTGTCTGCGATTTTATTCGCTCTACCAGTTCATATCTATTATTCGCGTTTCTGATGGCACTGGTGCCAAAGCAAAAAATATTTTCTATTTCAAACGAATCAA
>JANXRR010000430.1 GCA_025356795.1 Bacteroidia bacterium | reverse complement strand
GTACGCCCGATCCTAATGTTACCATTGGCTTTCAATGTGAGCCTTTTCCTGTGGAAATGGTGGTGCGCGGGTATTTGGCCGGCCATTCTGCACGCGAGTACAAACTTGGTAAGAGACTTTTGTGCGGGGTTCCACTGCCCGAAGGATTAAAAGAAAATGATCGGTTGCCAGAACCCATTATAACCCCCACTACCAAAGCAAAAGTAGGGCACGATGAAGATATTGGACGTGAAGAGATTCTATCGAGGGGCCTAGTTTCTGAACCTGATTATTTGGTGATGGAAAGCTACGCATTAGCCCTTTACCATAAGGGAAATGAAATGGCTGCCGATAAGGGATTGATTTTGGTGGACACCAAATACGAGTTTGGCAAACACAATGGAAAGATTTATTTAATTGATGAAGTGCATACACCAGATTCCTCCCGTTATTTTTATTTAGAAGGATACCACGAACGACAGCGGTTGGGGGAAGTTCAGAAGCAGTTATCAAAAGAATTTGTGAGGCAGTGGCTGATCGAAAATGGTTTTCAAGGAAAGAATGGTCAGAAAATTCCTGAAATGACCGAACAGATAGTGATTTCTATTTCAGAGCGATATAAGGAACTATATGCCAACGTAAGTGGAGAACATCTGCAGACAATAAATTACGCTCACTTAACGGAACGAATTGAAGCGGCAATCGTTAGTTCAATTACAAATTACAAATAACCACAACCTTGAGCTTAAAACTCTTAACTTTGAACTCGTAACCAGTATCATTGAACTATTAAACTTTCAACCTACCCGAAAATGAAATACACTATTGACAAGCAGGACAAATACAGTTTATTAAGATTGCATGAAGAGAAGTTAGATTCAAGTATTGCCCCGCATCTAAAGTCTGAAATGATTACGCTCCACGCAGAAGGAGTTTTGAATATCATTCTTGATCTTGCTGAAGTAAAATATACTGATTCTTCTGGCTTAAGCGCACTTTTGGTTGGCAATAGAATTCTTCAAGAAGATGGTGGCATATTTATTTTAGCAAGCCTTTCTGAACACACCATGAAACTTATTAAAATATCGCAACTAGATAGCGTGTTAAACATCCTTTTAACTACAGACGAAGCAATTGATGCGGTGTTCATGCACGAGATTGAAAAAGATTTGAAAGACGGTGAGTAAATAATTACGAAGTATTAATTTTTCAATTGTCAATTGATTGAAATAACCATTATTGGCTCAAGTGGAGCAATACCAGCCTACGGACGGTTTCCATCTTGCCAGTATGTACAAGCAGCAAATCGCTATTTTCTTATAGATTGCGGAGAAGGAGCGCAAATGCAAATGACTCGCTTTCAAATTCCTTACCATAAAATACAGCGGATTTTTATTAGCCATTTGCATGGCGATCATTTCCTCGGCTTAATGGGATTGCTATTTTCTATGCACTTGCAAAAACGAAGTGCCGAACTTCACCTGCATGCATTCAAGGGGTTAGATGACATCATAATCACTCAACTAAAATGCTCCAACTCCTCGCTCAACTTCACCATTGTCTTTCACCCAATAAAAGAAGGAAGCACCCAAGTTATTTATGAAGACGATGCGTTGACAGTGGAAACCATTCCGCTCTATCATAGAATTGCTTGCTCGGGCTTCTTGTTTAAAGAAAAGCCAAAACCAAGGAAGATCAACAAGGAAAGGCTTCCACAAGGAATTCTTTTACAGCAAATTATTGCTTTAAAAGATGGCCACGATCTTATTGACGCCAATGGAATTGTTAGTTACAAGAACGAAGAGTTAACCCTTCCGCCTCCCCCATCATGGTCCTATGCCTATTGTTCAGATACAGCATTTAATTTAACAATAGCTAAACAAATTGACGGTGTGGACCTTTTATACCATGAAGCTACTTTCATGGAAGAGGAAAAGAAAAAAGCAATCGAAACTTTTCACAGCACAACGGCAGATGCGGCTCATATTGCCATTCAATCCAATACCAAGAAGTTAATTATTGGTCACTTCTCCGCCCGCTATCGTGATCTTGATCCGGTATTGAAAGAGGCACAAGAAATATTTCCGAATACATCGCTTGCTATTGAAGGACAAACCTTTAAAATTGGATCATGAGTGATAGTGTAACGGATCAAAAGAAGAACAGGCTCTTCATTTTACTAAGTGGTATTTTTCTTACCAACGCCATTGTTGCTGAAATGATTGGCGTGAAAATCTTCTCTGGTGAAGGAACCCTTGGATTGCAACCTGCGCATTTGTCACTCTTTGGATTTGTTATGGATTTTAACCTTACGGCTGGTGCTGTAATCTGGCCAGTTGTTTTTATTACCTCCGATTTGATTAATGAATATTTTGGCAAACCGGGGGTAAAAAGAATAAGTTATCTCGCGGCTGGCCTAATTGCCTATGCTTTTATGGTCATATTTATTACTATGCAATTGCCACCATTCGGCTGGCGG
>JANXRR010000391.1 GCA_025356795.1 Bacteroidia bacterium | reverse complement strand
GATAGCGGTAGAAGGAAAGTGTAATTCTTTTTTCTTCCAGCGTTTGGAGTTTGTTCTTTAATTCCTTGCCGTTGATTTTATTATGAAGCGCCATTACTGTAATTTCATTCTTGCAAAATTAAGTTTTATTGAGGCATGATCAAAGGCGATGCTCGGATGGCATTAATCCCCGGAGGGTTTGAGTTCTCCTTTTACTAATTTATTGTAATCGGTGCACGAAAGATAACCATGCTTGCTACAATAGGGGCATGTTTTATAGCTTTCACCAAAGTAATTTTTCTTAATAATCACTGTCTTTCCCATGCACACGGGGCACACAACTTTTCCTGCCGGGCCGCAATCAATGGTAAAATCTCTTGACAGGATTTCTTTTGCTTGCGCAGATTCTGTTACCCGTTCTTTTAATAATTCGACTTCCGATTTTCTGAGCCATTCAACTGCTTGCTCCGAATACTGCCCCGTAGTTCCTTTTAATTGAATGTATTTATTTAACCAGTCGATACTTTGCCTGTATTTTTTTAGGTAGAAAGAGTTCTTTCCAAAATAGAAAGTAAGATCAGAAGGTATGCTTCTCAGGTTTCTCATCACATAAATGAAACGCTCGTCAGCTTCTACGTACCGTTCGTTTTCGCTAAGATAAATTGCCGAATCAAGTTGATGCATTACGGCCGTGTTGTGTGAAACCTCGGCTTGTAATTCAATGAGTTTCAATTTTTCTTTCTCACCTTCTTGCGCCCATGTAAAATGGGAGAGTATAAGAAGAATCCATAGCCCGTAATTTTTCAGTGCTTTAATCATTATTAACAAGATTAGGCTTTACTTAACAAATTCATTTTTTGAAATGTTGAGCCACTCCAAGGTAGCGTTACAAAATATATCTTCTTTAATGTCCTCATTGATCTCCATTGCTTCGATAAACGTTCCACCGCTTAAATCTCCTAATGGAAAAGGATAATCGGTGCCAAACGTAATTTTTTTTGAACCTTGAAGTTGGATTACATAGCCGAGCATCTGTGAATCATGTGTTATACTATCAACCCAAAATTTGCCTATGTAATCGCGTGGATTGATTGGGTTGTCGATAGCTACTAAATCGGGCCGACAGTTAAAGCCATGTTCTATTCTTCCAATGGTAGCAAAGAAAGACCCTCCGGCATGGGCAAAGTTGACTCTCAATTTTGGCAGCCGCTCAAAAATACCTCCAAAAATCAAAGAGCATATAGCTCTTGAGGTTTCTGCAGGCATGCCCACAAGCCAAGGAAGCCAATACTTCTGCATTTTCTTTTCGCCCATCATATTCCAAGGATGAATGAGGATGGCAAGGTCAAGTTTTTCACATGCCTCAAAAATGGGAAAGAAGCGTTCTTCATTTAGATTTTCATCGTTAATATTAGAGCCAATCTGAATGCCGACTAGTCCGATTTTTTTGCAGCGTTCCAATTCTTTAATTGCCAATTCAGCATCTTGCATGGGGATGGTGCCAAGTCCGATATAGTTGTTTGGATAATTAGAAATGATGCCCGCAATATGATCGTTGAGAAACTGTGAAAGTTCGAGGCAATCCATTGGCTGCGCCCAATAAGAGAACATGACTGGAATGGTGCAAATTACCTGAACTTGAGTTTTAAAAGCTTGATATTCGTCTATTCTCAGCTTCGCATTCCAGCAATTCTCTTTTATTTCGCGGAAGAACTGATTGCCACGCATCATCTTAGCAAAGCCTTTTTTGTGGTGCTGTAGATAAATAAAATCGCCATAGCCAAATTTCTCGCTCCAGTTTGGCATCTTCTTGGGCAAAATATGGGTGTGGCTATCGATTTTTAGCATGATGAACTTACCAAACGAAGTCACCAATATCGCTAAATTTATGAGCTTAGTAAATTCCGATCGCGTTTTGCAGGCCTTTTCCATTGGCCATTCTAAACTTAAAAACTTAAGTTTCCCAAGTTAGAATGTTATGTTCAAAAGCTATTTACACAACACCCGTTGCTTTTTAAATACTGGAAGATTTCCCTACCAGCCCATTTAGTTTCGCATAATAAAGGAGCATAATTGTTTTGCCGTCTTTAATTTCGCCTGCGGCAATCATATTATATGCCTCGGTGAACGAAAGTTCGAGCACTTCAATGTCTTCATCGTCTAAGCCACCTCCATCATTTACCTTTTCTTCTTTTGAGTACTCGGCAACGAAGAAATGAAGCAGCTCCGTAACAGAACCAGGCGACATGTAAGCTTCAAAAATCTTAACTACGTTTGTTACTTTATAACCAGTCTCTTCTTCTGTTTCACGTTTAATGGCCACATCGGCATTATCTAGATCGAGCAAGCCTGCACACGCTTCTATTAGAAGGCCATCGCTATTGCCATTAATGTAAGTTGGCAGCCTAAATTGTTTGGTAAGAATAACTGTATTTTGTTGTTTATTGTATAACAAAATGGTAGCACCATTTCCCCTGTCATAAGCTTCTCGGCTCAATTTTTGAGTGGTTCCGTTCTTTTTGGTGAAATCAAATGTGATCTTCTTAAGCGTGTACCAATTTTTGGAAAGTATTTCCTCTTTTATGATTTTTATTCGTTCGGTCATACTAATAAGTTATTGTCTAGTGTCTAAAGTCTTGCGTCTAATTGTCATCACTAGGCTGAATCAAATCCCACAAATTGCCATACAAATCTTCAAATACGGCTACAGTTCCATGCTCTTCAATAATTGGACCTCGTATTATTTTTACATCATTGACTTTTAGGTTTTCGAAATCGCGTTGGAAATTATCTGTATGCAAAAAAAGAAAAACCCTACCACCAGTTTGATTGCCAATGCGACTTTCTTGCTCTGGACTTGCAGCCTTTGCAAGCAATAAATAAC
>JANXRR010000359.1 GCA_025356795.1 Bacteroidia bacterium | reverse complement strand
GCTTATTATCATAGAGGAGAAAACTTACCAGAAAGTATTGCGCTTACAGAAAGGGCACTCCATAGTTGCAAAAAAATAAATTATGAAGAGGGCACCGCAAGAGCAGAAACTAATTTAAGTTTATTTTATCTTATCCAAGGTGAGTTTGACTCAGCCTTAAAATACTCTCTACTTACACTTCCTTATTATGAATCAAAAGCAAACAAGAAAGGCATTGCAGATTCAAAGTATAATATCGGCAGTATTTATTACCGGACTGATGATTATAACCTTGGCCTTCAATACTTAACTGAAAGCCTCCTTATTTATCGTGAATTAGGTGACAACCACAACCAAGCGCGAGCCCTAAAATCCATTGGCACCATTTATGGCTACTTTGGTGATTATGATTTATGCATAAGCACGTATCTCGAAAGCATTGAGGTAAGCAAAAGTGTGCAAGATCTCAAAACAGAATCGAATGCATTAAACCCTTTGTCAGGGATATACTTAAGGAGAGGTCAACTTGATTTGGCAATGGAAACCATCCAACGAAGTATTGAATTGAAAAATCTTACGGGTGACACGCGTGGGCTAGCCTTTGCCTTGTATGGGCGAGGCAAAGTGTACATTCACTTAAAGGAATATGAAAAAGCAGAAGCTGATTTATTGAAAAGTCTTGCCATACAAATAAATGCTGGCGATCGCTTGGGAACGGGCATGGTATATAACAAATTGGGTATACTCTACACTAACATTGGAGAATATCTCTTGGCAAAGGATTACCTCCTAAAAGCACTTCATATCGGTGAGAATTATAAAATCCGTTTCATTCATTATAAATCGTATCAAAACCTTTACCAGTTGGCCAAACTGGAAAACAAACTTTTTGAAGCATTAGATTATCTTGAAAAATACGTTTCTTTTAAAGATTCTATTTTCACAACTGAAACAATGCACCTGATAAAAAGCTATGAGTCTGTTGGTAAGATTGAAAAACTTCAGCGAGAAGCTCAGGCCCAAAAGGAAAAGACAGCTATAATAGAAAACAAGAACGCTGAACTTGACTCATTTTTTTATCGCGTTTCACATGACTTAAAAGGTCCTATCTCATCCTTGTTAGGTCTTCATAACTTAATTACACTTGAAATCGAAGATGGAAAGTCGATGCATTATTTTCACATGTATCATTCGCAAGTAAAAAGAATCAATAACATTATAGTAGGATTAATCAACCTTACTCGAATGAACCACCTGGAAATACATTTACAGGTAATTGATTTTGATGAACTGATTGAGGAATGTTTCCAATCGTATTCTTATCTGCCTCATTTTAGAGACATTACTTTCATAAAAGAAATAGATAAAGAATTGGCATTTAAATCTGAATGGGCAATTGTGAATACCATTCTTCAAAATTTAATTGAAAACGCCATTAAATATTCTAGAAACGATGCCGAATCATTTGTTAAAGTATCTATAAAAAGGCAGGATGAGAGTTTACTTATGACAGTGGAAGACAATGGCCAGGGTATTGATTTTGAGCATCAAGAAAAAATATTTGATATGTTTTACCGTGCCAACAATGTTGCACAAGGCTCTGGCTTAGGCCTTTATATTCTAAAGAGAGCTGTTGAAAGGTTACAAGGAATAATAACCGTTGAAAGCTCCTTAAATGAATTTTCAAAATTCATTGTTAAACTACCTTTCAATAATTAATTTTTTTTTGGAAGAAATTTGGAAACTCTACTAAGTTAGTATACGTTTGTGCCATCATAGTCGGGAAAGTTAAAAAAGCTTACCGATTTATAAAGAAGCGCAGAGAGAACAGGCTCATTGAAGCGCTAGCAACCCCGAAAAGGGTGCTAAATCCTGCCCTAAAGAAGGTCTTTAGGGAACTATAAACGGTACGAACATGAAACGATTACTATTGCATTTTCTCCTTTTCAGGAATCTCGAATCTAAGTTATTTATTTTTAACAATTTAGATATTGCCAACATGCATTGTTGCCAATGCCGTTGTTGTTAATCGAAAGCGAAGCGCTTCCAACAACTTACTAGCCTATTGTCTGCCGAGTGACGGGTGTGGTTACGGCTATTTATCTTCAATTTTTTACTCACATTAAATAAAAATAAACAACACAATTATGTCAAATTTCAGGTTCGAAACATTACAATTACATGCAGGCCAAGAAGTTGATCCTACTACAGGCTCGCGCGCGGTGCCCATTTATCAAACAACTTCTTATGTTTTCAAAAATTCGGAACACGGAGCAAATCTTTTTGCGCTAAAAGAATTCGGAAACATCTATACACGTTTAATGAACCCAACAACGGATGTCTTTGAAAAAAGAGTAGCTGCTTTGGAAGGTGGTGTTGCTGCCCTGGCTGTTGGTTCGGGTCAAGCTGCGCAATTCATTGCCTTAAACAATATATTAACGGTAGGAGACAACATAGTATCCACTTCATTTCTTTATGGCGGAACGTACAATCAGTTTAAAGTGGCTTTTAAAAGGTTGGGTATCGATGTTCGCTTTGCCGAAGGCGATGAGCCAAATGAATTTAAAAAGCACATTGATAAAAATACGAAGGCAATTTATTTAGAGACCATTGGAAATCCTGGATTTAACATTCCAGATTTTGAAGCCATTGCGGCAATAGCCAAGCAGCATGATATTCCTTTAATTGTTGATAACACGTTTGGAGCAGGCGGTTATTTGTTTCGTCCTTTAGAGCATGGTGCAAACGTGGTGGTTGAGTCGGCCACAAAATGGATTGGCGGCCATGGCACTTCCATTGGTGGGGTAATTGTAGACGGTGGAAATTTTAATTGGGGCAATGGCAAGTTCCCTCAATTTACAGAGCCCTCTGAAGGTTATCATGGTCTCAAGTTCTGGGATATTTTTGGAGAAGGGAACCCCCTTGGTTTACCAAATATTGCTTTCATCATTCGCGCACGTGTAGAAGGCTTGCGAGATTTCGGTCCTTCGCAAAGCCCCTTCAATTCATTCTTGTTAATTCAAGGATTGGAAACACTTTCGTTAAGAGTTCAACGCTCGGTAGATAATGCATTGGCATTCGCACAATGGCTAGAACAAAATCCGAATGTTGAAAGTGTAAATTACCCAGGCTTAACCAACAGCACGTATCACAAACTCGCTAAAAAATATTTGAAAAATGGTTTTGGTGGAGTTCTTTCTTTCACCTTAAAAGGAACCAAAGAGAATGCAAGTAAGTTAGTAGATAGTTTAAAATTAGTAAGTCATTTGGCAAATGTAGGCGATGCAAAAACATTGATCATTCAACCAGCCGCAACTACTCACCAGCAGTTAAGCCCTGAAGAACAACTTACTTCCGGTGTTTTGCCTAACTTATTGAGGGTTTCTTTGGGTATTGAGCACATTGATGATATTAAAGCCGACTTTCAACAGGCCTTTGAAAAAGTTTTTGCGTTAGCGCCAGTAGTAAAATGACCCAGTCTTCTGTAATGTTGCAGAAAGAAATTGAATTTGTAGAATGAAGGTAGATCACGTATTTCATTACAATAATGATTTTAAATTGGAAGCTGGAGAAGTGCTCTCTGGCTTCCAGCTTAAATACACC
>JANXRR010000333.1 GCA_025356795.1 Bacteroidia bacterium | reverse complement strand
CTTGTGCATTTGTAATAAAGATAAAGGCAACGAACGCAAACGTAAGTGGTACTAGATGTTTTGTTTTCATGTGTTGGATTATTTTACTGAAAAAAAGAATGCCCCGATCATTCAGGGCATTCTATACTTTTAAAAATTAATACCTGTAAACTTCCATTAGAAACGAAAGTGCGGGAAGTTAAGTTTAGACGATACCCTTATTTTCTATCATTTTATCTTCCGAAGGGGTTTAAGGTCGATAAAGCCCGTTTGCCACCCCCCATTTTGTTCATTGTTTTCATCATTTTGCGCATGTCTTCAAATTGCTTTAGCAATTGGTTTACTTGTTGTATGCTGGTGCCGCTCCCTTTGGAGATTCTTGTTTTGCGGCTGCTATTAAGTATTTCTGGATTCTCTCTTTCTTTTAATGTCATTGATTTGATAATGGCTTCAATGGGTTTGAAAGAGTTATCGTCCAAATCAATATCTTTTACTGCTTTGCCCATGCCGGGTATCATACCCAATAGATCTTTCATGTTGCCCATCTTCTTGATTTGTTCAAGTTGAGAAAGGAAATCATTGAAATCGAATTGGTTCTTTCTGATTTTTTTTGAGAGCCGGGCAGCTTCATCAGCATTGAAATTTTCTTGCGCCTTTTCTACCAAACTCACCACATCGCCCATTCCCAAAATACGACTTGCCATACGATCAGGATAGAAGCGATCAAGCGCTTCCATCTTTTCGCCCGAGCTTACAAACTTGATGGGTTTCTCCACCACTCTGCGAATGGAAAGAGCTGCACCGCCACGCGTGTCACCATCGAGTTTTGTCAGTACAACTCCATCAAACGATATTCGATCATTGAATGCTTTGGCAGTATTTACAGCATCTTGACCAGTCATTGAGTCTACCACGAAAAGAGTTTCAGATGGTTTGAGTGCTTCTTTCAACTTAGCAATTTCATTCATCATGGCTTCATCTACCGCCAAGCGGCCAGCGGTATCCACAATCACCACTCTAAAATTATTTTTCTTGGCATGTTCAATCGCAGCTTTCGCAATTTTGATGGCATCTTTGTTATCAGGTTCTGCATAGACTTCTACTCCCACTTGCTGGCCCAACACTTTTAATTGGTCGATGGCTGCAGGGCGATAAATATCACATGCAGTGAGTAAAACCTGCCGGCCTTGACGTTTTAAGTAAGCAGCTAATTTCCCTGAAAAAGTAGTTTTACCTGAACCTTGCAGACCGGCAATTAAAATAATGGCTGGGTTGCCTTCAATCTTGATGTCCTCACTTTGGCCGCCCATCAGTTTGGTAAGTTCATCGTTGGTGATTTTGGTCATCAACTGGCCAGGAGAAATAGCTGTGAGTACGTTTTGGCCCATTGCTATTTCCTTGATGTCGTCTGTCACTTCTTTGGCTACTTTATAATTCACATCGGCATCGATCAACGCCTTGCGGATTTCCTTGATGGTGCTGGCAACATTGATTTCGGTAATGCGCGACTGGCCTTTAAGAGTTTGAAACGCCTTTTCTATTTTGAGACTTAAACTATCGAACATACTCTAATTTGCTGATTTGAAGATTCGTTGAATTGAAATGGTAAGCAAAGGTAATGGCTATTTTAGAAAAGAGAAATCCTTCAATTATCAACTAGTAAAGTTGGGAAACCCATTTATCTTTTAGCACGCTGAAAGCATTGGGCTGCTCCAATATAATTTCCCCAATGGATTTATAACCTTTTATTGTAAGCTGTTTAATGTTCATTATTCAAAATTAAAGAATTAAGGGGACAACTAACGAAACCTTATAAATGCAAATGCTTCCCCTGCCTTAAACTCATTCTGTTCTGGGGGCAACTCTAAAAAACCATCCACTTCTTTCAGGTTTATAAAATCGCCCGAGCCGCCACCGGCAATAGGGTAAGCCATCAGTTTGCCTTCTTCATTAACTACTTTCACTTGCAGGAAATACGTGAGCGCTGGTTTGAAGGAAGAATCTTTTGCAAGGATTGCTTGTAGAGTTTCTCTTTCTGATCCCATGCTTGTGAGCAGCCACGGTTTTATGTAGCGATGGAAACACATAAATGTGGAGACGGGATTTCCCGGAAGGGCAAAAACGAAGATTTCATTTGATCGCCCAAACCAAATGGGCTTGCCCGGCTTTTGGCTTACTTGATGAAATAGTTTTTTGATGCCCAATGATTTCAATACCGTTGGCACGAAATCGAACTTGCCTTTGGAAACCCCACCTGATAAGAGGATGACATCATGTTGTGAGATTATCTTCTGTAGTTTGGCAGTTAGCACTGCCTCGTTATCAGCTATCAGGAAACGGTTGGATGTGCAGCCCATCTCCGCCAAGGCAGCTTGCAAAGCATAGGCGTTTGATGTTCTGATTTGATAGGGCAGCGGCCTTTTGTGGATGCTTACCAATTCATCGCCCGTAGATACAATGGCAATGGTGGGATATGAGAAAACTTCTACTTGAGCTTTGCCTACGGAAGCAAGCAAGGCAATCTCTGCGGCCGAAAGCTTTGTGCCGGGTTCTATCAGTGCATCATTTTCTTTCGCATCCATTCCTTTAAAATGAATGTTATCACCTTCGCTCACAGAACTGATTTTTAGGGAAGCTTTGCCGTTTACAATTTCCACATCTTCATATCGCACTACTGTGTTTGCGCCTTCGGGCAATAGCGCGCCTGTCATAATCTCAAAGCAGTTTTGCTTGCTTGATAGTTTACCTGCGGGCTGGCCTGCCGCCTGAATTCCTTCAATTAAAAATGTTTGCCCCTTTATGTTTTGTCCTTGATTTGTGTCCTCCCTGTTTCCTTGGTTCGTGTCCTCACGAACCAACACTTGCACCGCCTTTGCATCAATGG
>JANXRR010000327.1 GCA_025356795.1 Bacteroidia bacterium | reverse complement strand
AGTTAATGAAAGGACGAGTCGATCAAGCATGGTATATAAATGTTCCAGTGGCGCAACGTACAATTATAAATTTGTCCGATGAACATCCAGTGTCCCCGTATCAGGCAGCAGACAGTGAGCAAATAGTTTCAGGGATATTTTCAGCACTTCAAACACTAGAAGGTAAAATCATTTCACAAGGAGTTAGAGAAAAGATTACTGGAGAACGTATTAGAGCAATAAAAGGTGAAGGGTCTTTCCAGTTAGAAGCAGGCTCAATATTCGTTGATATTAATGATTATAGTAAGTTAATTGAAAGATTCGGTCAGCCTTTTAATGAATTTGTAAATGAGATATTTTTAATTGGAATAATAAAATCAGCATCTCATGTTGCAGTTGCAGAACGTACTTATGGAGATGAAGTATATTTTGTAACAATTAAAGAACTTTTAAGTAACCATGTTCCTATTGAGATGGGTATTCTCGAAGCTATAGGTTCAATTCATGGCTTTGTAAGTAATGAAGGGCGAGAGATGTGCAAAAATTATGGATTCCCACCGTTAACTGTTTCAATTGGAGCTACTTTGGGGTCTGTGTCTCTCGTGTGCGATACACAACAAGTGCGAACCTCGGGTTATTCAGTAAACTATGCGAAAAGATTACAAACCATCGCTGGAAAGGGAGGAGCAGTAGTTAACCTTGAAAATATAGACAGTGAAATTCGAGAAAAGGTTTTACTACCGGAAAAACCAGTGATGGTAAAAAAGAATTTTATCAAAGGATCTGAAGTGGATTTAAACGAGCTGCGGAAGGTAAGAGAAGCGGGTTTACTTGCAAGAACAAGTCGAGCGGCAGCGTAAAACTACAATAGGTAAAGAAATACAGTTATATATTTTTAAAAATATTACTTCGATAAATCTGAGAAATTAAAAACGTATATATTGTAGTAAATATATAAAGTTGAACATAATTTGTTAGGTTGTGTACTAAAGAAAAGACGACATCCAATATTCATATTTATACTGTGGCCAATATTACCTGTAAGTTTTGATAGTGGTAGGGGTGTTTTTATTAGGATTTAAAACTTAAAAACACAAGTGCGTGTATTCTATTGAGTATTGGCACAGATTGTTTTAACCGTTACAGGCTGTCTTTGAACTGTGCAAAAATTGGAAAGAACTTGAGTTTATAAACCAAATGTTTGGAAGACTATTCCCAATTCAGAAGAACTTATCTATTCAACTAGATATAAACAATGCATGTAATCTTTCTTGTGCTCACTGCTACCATGACAATCATTATGCAAAAGGAGAGTTGGAGTTTAATGACTGGTTAGATATTTTATACCAATATAGAATATTATTAAAAAATCTGAAATTCAGCCCTCAATTTGTCATATGTGGCGGCGAGCCAACTTTGTCAAAGAACCTAATAAAACTTCTCAAACATATTAGTGCAGAATTCCGCCCACGGGAAAGGACCGTTATTTTAACTAATGGAACGAGACTAGATAACGAACTTTTGGAGAAGATTAATCCAGTAGAAGTTAGATTCCAAATTTCTTTGGACGGTTATGATGAAAATACTCATGACAAAATCAGAGGAATAGGTGCTTTTTCTAAAACAATGAGTGGAGCTGAGAATCTAAGGAACTATAATTTTTGTTTCCACACTCTCACGGTGTTGAGTAGGCAAACAGCCGGTGACATAGAGAAATATTTTAACCTTGGAATGCAAATTGGAGCCAGCGCAGTAAACTTTACTAGATTGATAATTGAGGGACAGGCGAAGAGAAGTTTCGGCATTGCTGGAAATAGTGTTCTCAAGGGGAATGACTTGAAAGATGCAGTGCTAGAGATTGCGAATGCATCTGAAAAAAATGCAATTCCAACAAATTTGGATCAGCCGTTGTTTAGTTTAGCGAGGCCAGGAATAAATGGGAACGGGTTGTTTGGTTTTCAAGGGCTTGTTGTTGACTATAAGGGCCGCTTAAAGGTTTCAAGTAGGACAAGTTACGTTCTTGGTAGTTTGAAAGATCAAAGTATGGCCGATCTTTTCCTGAAGCACGAGCTTATGAAAAGACTAAGGACAGGGCAGTTTGATAAGTGTGGAGATTGCTTCTATTTTAAGAACTGTGGTGGCAATCGAAATGTCGCTTATATGGAAACCGGCTCTTATCTCGGGTATGAC
>JANXRR010000326.1 GCA_025356795.1 Bacteroidia bacterium | reverse complement strand
CAACGAACCTTGAGCGCCTTCTGCTAAAATGGAAGAACCTGATTGTAATTCCTGATTGAGAAAGTATTCGCTATCAATGAGTTTAAATTGCTTTAGAAAATCAACTGCATCTAAAAATTGAGCTTCGAGCTCAGGCCAATTATAAGTTAATTCAAAGTTTTTAAGAATATCAAAGTGTAGATCTACCAACTTCTTAAACTTGTCTTTAAAGGTGGGAGAAAGAACATCGCCAACCCGCAACCCTTGCCGACCGATTTTATCTTGGTAAGAAGGGCCAATACCTTTTAATGTAGAACCAATTTTATTTACTCCTTTAGCTGTTTCTTGAGCTTGATCCAATAAACGATGTGTTGGTATTATTAAAGTGGCCTTTTTGGAGATGTATAGATTGCTTCTAACATTGAGATTATATTTTTCTAGTTTCCCGATCTCCGTTTTAAAAACGATTGGATCGAGAACCACTCCATTACCGATTACATTCTTTGTCTTCTCGCGGAATATGCCTGAGGGGATTTGATGGAGCACGTGCTTAATTCCGTCAAACTCTAATGTATGCCCTGCATTGGGGCCGCCTTGAAATCTTGCCACTACATCATATTTAGGGGCAAGCACATCTACAATTTTACCTTTACCCTCATCCCCCCATTGGAGACCTAATAGCACATCTACTTTCATAATCATTGATAGTTTTTGGACAACGGTCCATTGATAATGGTCAATTGTAAGTATTGGTTTTAAATTATTGTTTTGATTGAGAGATGGCCTCCTCTTCTTTGTCCACCACCTGAAAGATGGAGTTGAGTTTGGTTAGTATCAATAACTTTTTCACACTTTCGGAAGGTTTCATTAAATACACTTCACCTCCTTTGTTTCTAAATTTTGTAAGAATGGTAATTAAGACCCCAATGCCACTGCTATTAATGTAGCGCAGACCAGAAATATCAATGATACATACCAATACTTTATGACTCATGGCATCATTTACGGCTCCTACCAATCGAGTTCCGCTGTCTTCTCCAATTAAGTCGCCCGAAATGCGCAAAATGAGCGCGTTAGATTTTATTTCTTGTGCAAAGTTCATATTCTATTTTCACAATTAGTTTTTGTGCATGATGCGTACAAAATTAATGAATGATGGATGACATTAAAATGTAACAGCTCTTGCACCGTATTTTGAATAGTTTGTATGCGCGGGTCACAAAATTCAACCACTTTATGGCACTCCGTACAAATGAGATGGTCATGTTGTTTATACCCGTACGACTTTTCGTACAGTGCTTGGTTTTTGCCGAATTGATGTTTGCTTACCAAGTCGCACTCTACCAGCAAATCAAGGGTGTTATAAACGGTGGCACGGCTTACGTGATAGGATTTTGTTTTCATATTATCGAAGAGTGCCTCGACATCAAAATGGCCATCCATAGAATAAATTTCCTCTAAGATGGCATACCGTTCAGGTGTTTTGCGTAGCTGTTTCTTTTCAAGATAGGCTATGAATATCTTTTTTACCTCTTCGTAAACTTTGGGATTAAATGCCATTTGCTTTTTGCGAACGAACAAAGATAATGGGATTTTTAGGAAGTTGGTGAGCAAAAAAGCTTGTCAGAAATGTGGGTGCGTTTTAATATTAAAAGACATTCTAGTAAAAAAGAAAATTATCTTTAGTAAGAAGAAATCATAATTTATAGTAATACTTGAGGCGGTTTGCTTGTTCTTTATTTAGTTCAGTTCCTATTAATCATTCCCGAATCAAACCTACTTACTTTCACTACACCTTCTACTGTTTCCAATTTACTGATAAGTAGATCGAGGTGGCGAGTGTCATTTACATACAGCATAATTTCACCGTTAAATATGCCGGCATCTGAACTAAATGAAATAGAGCTCATATTCACTTTTAACTCTTCTGAAATAATTTTAGATACATCGTTTATCAGCCCTACTCTATCGGTGCCCACTATTTTCAATCCCGTGAGGAAAGCCACCTCGTGCTGGCTTGTCCATTTCGCTTTAA
>JANXRR010000321.1 GCA_025356795.1 Bacteroidia bacterium | reverse complement strand
CGGAACAGCTTACCCCTTTTATCGCAAGAAAAATCGGTATTGAATGGACAGGAAACAGGAGTAATGCATGCTTGCGGCCATGATTCGCACATGGCAATGTTGATGGCAACTGCGCACATTCTAGCAAGTAATAAAGCTGATTTAAAAGGTGTGGTAAAATTTATTTTTCAGCCGGCAGAAGAAGGTGCCTATGGCGAATTGGCAGGAGCAGAATTGATGGTAAAAGAAGGTGTATTAGAGAATCCAAAAGTAGATGTGATCTTTGGATTGCATATACAGTCGCTTACACCCCTTGGCAAAATTCAGTATCGTTCAGAAGGAATGATGGCAGCTGTAGATGCTTTTGATATTAAGGTAACGGGTATTGGGGCACATGGTGCCACCCCTTGGGACGGTGTCGACCCTATTGTGGTGGCAACTCAAATTGTAGCAGGCCTTCAAACCATTATTAGCAGGCAAACAGAATTGACAAAAGCCGGAGCGGTAATTACGGTGGGTTCCTTTCATTCTGGCATTCGCAGAAATATTATTCCGGAAGAAGCTAAATTGGAAGGCACAATAAGAACGTTTGATCTACAGATGCAGCAAAAAGTACATGATAAAATCCGATTGACAGCAACAAAGATTGCAGAAAGTGCAGGCGCAAAAGCTGAAGTTACAATTACCAAAGGCTATCCTCTTACCTACAACGACCCTACACTTACAAAAAGAATGGTATCAAGCTTAGAACGAGCAGCAGGTTTGGCAAATGTTTCCATTACTCCACCCGTTACAATGGCAGAAGATTTTTCTTTCTTTCAGCAAAAAGTACCAGGTCTTTTCTTTTTTCTTGGTGCCTACCCTGCAGACTTAAACTTACAAAAGCAACCAACGCACCACACCGCTGATTTTATGATTGATGAGCGTGCTTTTATTACCGGAACAAAAGGGTTATTGGATTTAACACTTGATTATATGTTTCAAAATAATTCGGCAATGGTAAAGTAAATGAGTTTTAACAATTGCCATTGGGGTTCATTCAATCCTATTAATGCTAACTATTAAACATATCTCTCTTGATGTATGGCAAACGCTTGTTCATTCAAATGTTTATTTCCGGAAAAAACGCAACCAATTATTGGCCAATCACTTCAACATACACAAGCCCTTTGAATTTATAGAAGCGGCCGCAAAAAGCCGCCAGGCCTGGTGTACACGTGTGAATGAATTGGTAGGAAAAAATATTGAAAGCTCTGAAATAATCTTAATGATACTTTACGATTGTGGCGTTTCTTTAGATACGATTTCCCCGCAACAGCTGGCACTCTTCTATAATGAAATGGAAACATTATTTTTAGAATTGCCACCTATACTAATTCAAGAAAACTTAATGCTGCTTCTGACAGACGTTAAAAATAGGCAAATAACTTTAAGCTTATTGAGCAATACAGGCCTGATAAAAGGCAGCACACTCAATAAATTCTTTGATGCAATTGGTCTTTCAGCGCATTTTGATTTTGAATTATATTCCGATGAAATCGGTTTTTCTAAGCCAAATAAAAAGGCATTTGATCTTATCTTTGAAAAAGCAAAAGAGTTACAGAATCTAACGCCTCAACAGATAGTTCACATTGGAGACAACGAAATAGCTGATTACCGCGGAGCCCTCACTTGCTGTTATCAAGCGCATTTAGTAGATCACGCAAACTTCACTTTACAACATTATCTTAACCATAATGTATTTAACATACACAAAGCATAAAATTAATGATCCCGATCATCTTCCGTTCAATCCAGCCGAGTACAGCAAATTCAAATTTGGTGATAATAGCATAGCCAAAAAATTTGGCGAAGAACTGGGTAATGGATTTATTGAACACTTCAAAGATGTTTTGCTTTCTCAACAAGAAGAGCTAGTACTTATTCCAAGTCCGTATAATGCTATTCCTACTGCCTCTGGTATAATGTCTAATTATTTTAGAGAAGTAATTAATAGATTCCTTTTCCAAAATAATAGAAATCTCTTGTTGCAATCCAAAATCCATCGATATAATACCTATAGTGTTGACTACAGCAAGCTTGAATATGCTGAACGATTAACGCTCATGGCTTCGGATACCTATCATTTTCATGAATCCTTTCTAAATAATAAAACGTGCTTATTTTTAGATGACATTCGGGTAACGGGCAGCCATGAGCAAATAATTAAGAACATGCTGGAAGTAAATAAATTGAGTGGAAAATTCATTTTCATTTACTATGCTGCCTTCAACAATAAAAATATTCCAGCTAATCTAGAAAGCCATCTCAATACTTATTCAATAAAATCATTCAACGACATTGGCACTTTAATCAAGTCGCCCTGGTTCTCGCCAAATACCCGTATTATCAAATACATTCTTAATTCTGATAATAAAGGCCTAATCGAATTTTTAAAAGAAATAGATATTATCATTATCGAAAAGATCATCCATCTGAGTTTGCAAAACAACTATCATCACATGCCTGAATACAAAACAAATCTAAATACGTTAACAAAATTCATACAGCTTTATTCATAAATTGAAATCGCGTATGAATCTTTATGACTAAAAAATCATCCACAAAGATTGGCTTGGTCATAACCACAGCACTGGTGGTGGGAAACATGGTTGCTTCGGGCATATATATGCTGCCTGTTTCGTTAGCTCATTATGGTGCTATAAGTTTATTAGGATGGTTAGGTTCATCTGTAGGTGCTATCTTTTTAGCGCTATTGTTTAGTCGCCTTAGCAAAATAGTTACAAGTTCATCAGGGGGGCCATACGCCTACACTAAAGCGGGTTTAGGTGAATTTGCGGCCTTTTTAGTTGCTTGGGGTTATTGGATTTCCATCTGGTGCACCAACGCTGCCATTACAGTAGCATTTGTAAGCTATTTGGCCGTATTTTTTCCGGTGCTATTAATGCATTCTTATTATTCATTATACTGCGCTCTAGCTGCCGTTTGGATCCTCACGTTCGTAAATACACGTGGTGTGCGACAAGCCGGGATAGTCCAATTAATTACAACCATTTTAAAGCTAACGCCTTTATTATTAATTGCCCTTATTGGATTTTTTTATATTAAAGTAGAAAATTTTGTTCCCTTTAATACCAGCGATGTTTCCAATCTATTGGCTATAACTAGCACCGCTACTCTAACGCTATTTGCTTTTCTTGGATTAGAAAGTGCTACTATTCCATCAGGCAATATTCGCAACCCAGAGGTAACCATATCACGGGCAACATTGATTGGCACAGGTATAACCATTGGAATTTACGTAATGGGTTCAGTAACCGTAATGGGAATTATTCCTGCGAATGTATTAATAAATTCAACCGCTCCTTTTGCTGATGCTGCATCTTACATTTGGGGAAACAGTGCTCGCTATTGGGTTGCCGCAGGAGCTTTGGTTTCAACCTTTGGCGCTTTAAACGGATGGATTCTTTTGCAGGGTCAAATTCCTTTGGCCGCATCCAAAGACAAACTCTTTCCAAAATTCCTTTCCAAAGAAAATAAAAACGGCACACCTGCTTCGGGCATTATTATTTCGAGCCTGCTAATTTCGTTTCTTCTTTTTTTTAATTTTTCAAGAAGTCTTGGCAATACATTTACAAGGTTAATATTATTGGCTACAGTAACTTCTCTATTATCCTTTTTGTTTTCTGCAGCATCGTATGCAATAATCATTTTTAAAAAGGATTTAATGCAGAAAAATTCCTTTTGGCAAGTATCAATTGCCGCTATAGCCTTTTTCTATTCTCTTTGGGCAATTATAGGCTGTGGCCAAGAATCTGTGTATTGGGGTTTTATCGCACTAATGCTAGGTATCCCCTTTTATGCTTGGATGAAACGATCTTCTATTTACTCTCTTTAAAACTTAGTTTAAAGAAAAGAAGTATTGAGGCTAATATTAACGTAAAAAGATTGGCAATAATAACGGGAATATCGCGCATCATAATTCCATAAATAAGCCAAAGTAAAACTCCGAAACAAAAAAACGAGAACATACCGAGAGAAAGATCTTTGGCTGTTCTGCTTTTCCAAGTTTTTATCACTTGAGGCAAAAAGGCAATGGTTGTACACGCCCCTGCTGCAAGTCCTAATAGTTGAGTGCTATTCATTTCTATTGAATTATGAACACAAAACTACATAGTTTAAACCCAAAGTCTGACTTGCTGTAATAAAACCTACATTAATATTGGATATAACGTTTGCGGAAAAATCTAAACAACAATCAATTTTTTTTACTCAAGGATTATTATATACTTTAGCTATAGGCTTATACGCCAGCTTTATGAAAAAAAAATTTGCTTTACAGATTTGTCTTGTGTTCTCGGTTTGGCTAAGTGTAAATGGACAAGATAATGGATTCAAATTTGGAGAAATTCGCATAGCTGATCTTGAAATGAAAACATATCCGCTTGACTCATCCGCCTCAGCTGTAGTGCTTAATGAATTTGGTGAGGCTTATTTCGATGAGGGCTTTCTAAATTTTGAATACCATGCTAAAATAAAAATACTTACCAAAGAAGGACTTGAGTATGGTAACTTCAGAATTCCACTTAGAAAAAGTGAAACCAATAAAGAGGAAATATTTTCCGTTGAAGCCGTAAGTTATGGATTAGAAAATGGACAAATAGGAAAATCTGTTTTAGATAAACGCACCATTTTTTACGAGAAAAATTCTCGTTATGCCGACTTTGCGA
>JANXRR010000256.1 GCA_025356795.1 Bacteroidia bacterium | reverse complement strand
TATAGGCATAGACATTGAGCAGCCTATTGGTAATATGATTGTTGATATCGGTGGCGGTACAACAGACATTGCTGTTATTGCCCTTTCGGGGATTGTTTGTGATCAGTCTATACGCATTGCCGGAGATACGTTTAATCGCGATATTTTAGATTATATGCGCAGGCAGCATAACTTGTTGATTGGTGAGCGCTCCGCTGAAAAAGTTAAAATTGAAGTAGGTTCTGCATTAACAGAATTAGATGACGGCCCTGACGATTATGAAATTCGTGGAAGGGATTTAATGACAGGTATTCCCAAGGTGATAAAGATATCGTATTCAGAAGTAGCTTTTGCGTTAGACAAATCAATTTCCAAATTGGAAGAAGCGGTTCTAAAAGCATTGGAAATTTCACCGCCAGAACTTTCGGCCGATATTTACGAAAGAGGTATATACCTTACTGGAGGTGGCGCATTGCTACGTGGATTGGATAAACGACTTGCACTGAAAACCAAACTGCCTATTCATGTGGCCGAAGATCCGTTGCGCGCTGTGGTGCGCGGAACTGGGGCTGCCCTTAAAAATTTGAATCATTTCAAAGCGGTGCTTATGACTTGATGCTATGGAGCGTCTCTTTTTATTTGTCTATCAATATCGGGCCTTCTTCACATTTTTAAGTTTGGAGATAATATGTGTTTTGCTAATTGTTCAAAACAACCAATACCAGAGTTCCAAATATTTTAATACCTCCAATGAAGTGGTGGCCAATGTTATTTCCACCTCTAATGGGGTTAAAGAGTATTTTGGTCTACGAGAAATAAACAGAGAATTAGCAGAAGAGAATGCAAGGCTTCATCAACGGTTAGATGCAAAAAAGAATGGTTTAGCCCAGGCCAAACTTGCTGTTGTTGATTCCGCAAAATTAAAAGCCTTTAATTATACAAGTGCCAAGGTTATTAATAACTCCATCAACCTTGCTAAAAATTACATTACCATCAATAAAGGTTCTGAAGATGGAATAGCTTCAGGTATGGCTGTTATTAGTGTAAAGGGAGTGGTGGGAAAGGTGAAAACCGTGGCCAAACATTTTGCAGTCGTTATCTCACTACTTAATATTGACGAGCAAGTTTCAAGCACTTTAAAATCGAGCAATTATTTTTGTACTACACAATGGGATGGGTTAGATCCTCAACTGGTAGATTTAAAATATGTGCCGAGGCATGTAAAAATTAAGGTAGGCGATACCATTGTAACTTCTGGTTACAATGCTATTTTTCCTGAAGGGGTAATGGTGGGAGTGGTAAAAAAATTTGAACTCAAAGAAGAAGCTCTCTTCCACGATATTAAAGTTGAATTGGCCCAAGACTTTGCTCAACTTTGGTATGTGGATGTTGTAAAAAGTAACTTAAAGAATGAGCGTGACTCATTGGAGAAGGCAACAATCAAGGTAGTAAAATGAACCGATCTGCCATTCTTCAATTTTTTTCTTTCTTTTTCTATTTGTTAGTTCAAGTACTTATTCTCAAAAATGTGGTTCTTTTCAATACTGCATTCTGTTTTTTATACATCGTCTTTTTATTATCTCTTCCGGTTGATTTTAACCCGCTTTTATTAATGTTGGTTGGCTTTCTTTTGGGTATTGGCATCGATACTTTTTACGATAGTTTAGGAGTTCATGCATTTGCTATGGTGGTGGTTGCCTACCTAAGAAATTATTGGCTAGCTGTTATCACCCCTCAAAGTGGATATGAGGCCGGAACGCAGCCTGTGCTTGAAACAAATGGCTTTCAATGGTTTTTGGTGTATTCAATTCCAATGATATTTATACATCATTTTACCTTGTTTTATTTGGAGGCTTCGAGCTTCGCTATGTTCTGGTTCACTTTTTTGAAAGTATTAGCTAGTGTTTTTTTCACATTAATTGTAATTCTTCTTCTCCATTATACGTTTAGAGGTAATCAGCGAAGAATATGAATGAAGGCAGAAGGGAAGTTTTACAGATTGTAATTTTATTGGTGGCAGTTGTCTTCTTAATAAAATTATTTTTTATTCAAGTGGTAGACAAGCGGTATGCTGAATTAGCGAATAGCAATAGTATTCTTCGACAGCCCGAATACCCTTTCCGGGGATTAATCTACGATCGGCATGATAAGTTGATTGTCTACAATACACCAGAGTTTGATTTGCAAATCATTTCGAAAGAGATAAAAAAGTTTGACTCCGCAAAATTCTGCGATGTTTTTGGTATCTCTAGAGGTGAACTTCGGTCAAAATTCAAAGAACTGAAACAGAAAAAAGAATATTCACCTTTCAAGCCAACAGTCTTCATCGATCAGCTTTCAAACTATGACTTTGCTAAAATTCAAGACAACTTAGATGAGTTTACGGGTTTTTACATTCAAGCTAGAACAACACGCGCTTATTCAACGCCCTCATTAGCCAATGCCCTGGGTTATGTGAGTGAAATCAGTAAAGATAAATTAGAGAAAGACGAATCTAATATTTACAAGCAAGGAGACTATGTTGGTCAAAGTGGAATCGAATCGTTTTATGAGGAGCAACTACTTTCCACGTTCAGCGCCGCTGAAGTCGTAGTGATCCGCCATGTCTGGATCGCGATCTCGCTTCATCGCTCAGGCCGCCTTGCTCGTTCTGGCGATGCTCCTCGCGGGCG
>JANXRR010000249.1 GCA_025356795.1 Bacteroidia bacterium | reverse complement strand
CATTAAAGGAATAATTACTCTGTATTTTGTGGAGAATTGCTTTATTACCCCTTCCCAGTTACTAAGGGCACCAAATAAGCCATGCAACAAAAGGAAAACTTTCCCTTTTCCTTCGTCAATGTACTTAAACTCACCTTCTTCTTTTACTGTAAACGACATACTTTGTTATTAACTATTTAGACTACATAACGTTGCAAAGTAATATAAAGTTTGAACTTTTCAATTCAATTTAAATTGCTTGCATTTTTTATTTTTCAACATCTTGTATCCTACGAATTTAGGAAAGAATTGTCTTATGCACTTGCCTCTGAGACGCATTATGATACGTCTCTACTGATTATTAACCTAATAGGCTTTTTACTAATGTTGAAATCAATTTACCGTCTGCAAGTCCTGCCAACTCTTTACTTGCAGCACCCATTACTTTACCCATGTCTCCAGGACCGGAGGCACCAACTTTTGCTATAATTTCCTGTAATTTAACTTTTATCTCCTCTTCAGAAAGTTGTTTTGGCATATAACGCTCTACCACAGCAAGCTCCATCAATTCTTTTTCTTCCAAATCCTTTCTTCCTTGTTGAGCGAACACCTCAGCTGATTCCTTTCTTTGTTTGGAAGCTTTGGCAAGAAGTTTCATTTCTGCCTCAGAAGTTAGTTCTTCTTTCGCCCCCTTTTCGGTTTCTGCAAGCAATATTTGTGACTTTATGGCCCTCAATGCCAGTAATTCTCCTTGATTCTTAGCTAACATTGCCTTTTTGATGTCTCCATCAATTTGTTCTTTTAAACTCATTTTATTTTGAATTTTATTGGTTTAATAATCAACTTTGTCCAAATATACATTCTCTTTTAGAATTTAAAAATATGACACGGTTAAGTGTAAACATTAACAAGATTGCAACACTCAGAAACGCGAGGGGTGGAAATAATCCTGATGTCTTAAAAACAGCACTTGATTGTGAGCGTTTCGGAGCTGAAGGAATAACGGTACACCCTCGTCCCGATGAACGCCACATTCGATATAATGATGTTCGAGAATTAAAAAAAAATATAAAAACCGAATTAAATATTGAAGGAAATCCAGAGCGAAAATTTATTAATCTTGTACTGGAAGTAAAGCCTAAACAAGTAACACTTGTTCCAGATGAACCAGGTGCTATTACATCCAATCAGGGGTGGAACACTATTAAACATCTGAATTTTCTGAAAGAAATAACAAAAGAATTTCAAAGAAACAATATCCGAGTTTCGCTTTTTGTAGATCCGAATGTAGAAATGGTAGAAGCAGCTGCCAAAACCAATGCTGACCGTGTGGAATTATATACAGAACCCTACGCTACACATTATCTCCAAAACAAAGAGCTTGCTGTAGCCGATTATATAAAAGCCGCCGAAGCTGCTGCCAAATCAGGCATTGGACTCAATGCTGGCCATGATCTTGATTTACATAATCTTCAATACTTAAAAGAAAAACTTACTAATCTGGATGAAGTTTCTATTGGGCATGCACTTGTTTGTGATGCTTTATATTATGGCTTGGAGAATACTATACAGATGTATTTGAAAAAATTGAAATAGTTATTTGTGCTTAGTTGTTGGTTTAAGATGAATTTATACTACAGAGAACTCGGAGAGGGCAACCCTCCAATCGTAATACTGCACGGCGTTTTCGGATCTTGTGATAACTGGCTAACGGTATCAAAAGGTTTAGCCGAATCGAATAAAATATATCTGCTGGATGCCCGCAATCATGGGCAATCACCGCACAGCGACGAATTTAATTACGATGTAATGGCAGATGATCTGCATGAATTTATTCAACAGTATCAACTTGTAAACCCTGTTATTATTGGACACTCTATGGGTGGTAAAACAGTGATGAGGTTTGCGGTGAAATATCCTGATTCGTTTTCTAAAATGATTGTAGTAGATATCTCTCCACGATATTATACTCCACATCATCAATCCGTTCTTGCTGGGCTAAGTGCTATTCCTTTAGATTCCATTCAAACAAGACAAGAGGCGGATGATATTCTGAAAACTTTTGAACCAGAACTTGGGGTACGCCAATTTCTTCTCAAAAATCTTTATCGAAACGATCAAAATAAATTTAGTTGGAGAATGAACTTTGAAATCATAAAAAATAAAATAGAGACTATTGGAGAGGCATTATCTGAAGGATCCAAAATTACTAAACCTACTTTATTTGTACGAGGAGCAAACTCAAAGTATATTCAAGAAAAAGATATTACGCTGATTCGTTCCATTTTTTCTGATGTACGTATTGCTACCGTTGAAGGCTCTGGCCACTGGGTACAGGCGGAGAAACCTAAGGAGTTTTTGGAAGTGGTAAAAGAATTTTTGGGTTAACTATTTGCCGGAAGACTAGTGCATATACACCCCAAATTTATCCTCTTCAAATACCACATCAATATGTTCTTTTAATGTAGTAGACAATGAATAGCCAATGTAATCAGGAGACACGGGGAAATTATTATGACTTCGATTTACTATTACGGCGGTTTGAAGCTTTTTTAGTGGAATTGTTAAAAATGGCTGAAGGCTATATACAAGTGTACGTCCTGTATTCAAGACATCATCGGTTACTATTACTACTTTATTTTTTAAAGAATTGATATCGGTATCTAACTGTACATTGCATTGGCTTTTTGCAGATTTATCAAGTACAATTTTTACTAACGTAATTTTCAATTGACAGATCTGTTTTAATTCTTTCACAAGAAGTTCGGCAAAAAAATATCCTTTATCATAAATCCCTGCGATAACAATTTCTTGTTCCTGGTAATTGCGCTCGTATACTTCATAAGCTATCCGCTTAATCTTTTGAAGCGTTTCTTTCTTGTCCAATATGATATTCTTCTCTGACATAGGCATCCTCGTTTTGGAAACCAATATTAGTCAAATAAATTATAAATTTTGAATTATGAGTGATGAATTATTCAACCGTCATTGCGAACCATGGAAGCGATAACGACCATAGTGAATCAATCCGTTGCTAGTGGTCTGAGTAAGCCTTTGTCTTTC
>JANXRR010000239.1 GCA_025356795.1 Bacteroidia bacterium | reverse complement strand
CTTTCTTACCCTACTCAAAAATACTATGGGCTTGAGTTTATTCTAGGTTAATTTGCCCCATAGTTTCAACAAATTCAACTTGATACCTGAAGTGTTGCTTGGCTTAAGTTATTTATTTGAATCCAAAAAATCGATATCAATGTTCATGGGATAACGCATAAGGTAATCTAATGCATTTTGAACGGTCATATCTTCAAAAAGAACTTTGTAAATATTTTCAGTGATAAGTGCGCGAACTTTATAAAAATCGGCACATTTTTTTACGATCTGTACCGTATTTACACCTTCTGCTACCTCTTCCATATTTGCAAGAATGGATGCCAAGGGTTCTCCTTTGGCAAGTCTATTGCCTACTGTAAAATTTCTGCTGGTGGGGCTGTTGCAAGTGGCTACCAAATCGCCTATTCCCGCAAGGCCAAGAAATGAACTTGTGTTTCCCCCTAAGGCCCTTCCCAAATAGACCATTTCCACCGCACCACGACTGATTAATAGACCTTTGGCATTTTCGCCATAACCCAAACCGCTCAATGCACCCGAAGCAATGGCGATGATGTTTTTTAATACGCCAGCTAATTCTACACCAATCAAATCGTGGTTTTCATAGACTTGAAATCGATCGTTTCTTAATAATCGTTTACCAGTTTGAATTACTTCGTTGAAAGGACTGGCCACCACTGTTGCTGCGGGTTGTTGTTGAGCCAATTCTTTTGAAAGATTAGGCCCCGCCAGGCAACCAATCCTTACCACCACACTTTCTTCTCTTATCACTTCGCTCATCGTTTTTACTTGACTGCGACTCAGCGTTTGAACTGAGTGTAAGGTTTGGCCTTTTGGTAATGTTACATCAAACCCTTTAGTGCCATGAATTAATATATGGTAAGGATGAAGGTAAGGAGATAAATCACGCATCATTGCACGAAAATTGCAGGAAGGCACTATCGGAAAAATAACATCGCAGCGGCTGGCAATTTGGCTGATATTGTCGGTTGCCGTTACGTTTGGATGGATAACCTGCCCTTTGTTTTCATGACTTTCGGAAATGCTTTTTACCACACTTTCCTGCCGGGTGAATAAAAGCACTTTGCTGTGTTGCGCAAGTATATTGGCAACGGTTGAGCCAAAGTTGCCAGCACCAATAACACCAATAGGTTTGTCAGATGAATTTCTCAAGTTCATAACCAACCAAACGGTTGTGATAATAGTAGAGTGTATTCAAATCGCGGGTGATAATGTTGCCCTTTTTGTTTTTTAAAACGGGGCGTAATAGATGGAAGATTCCCACATTGCCAATGCCATGTTTTATAACTAAGTCCGCTTCGCCTTTCAAATGGCTTGCATAGTATACTTTACCTTCTTCTTTCAAGCGATAGATTTCTTTTCTTAATCGTTTAAAGGTTTCAGCAAATTCTGCATACTCTATTTCAAGATCTTCTTCCGGTAAACGAAGAAAACCAAATAAGTCGAGCTTGGGATGTTTCTTCTGCATCATTTCAAAGGCAATGAAAGCCACTAAATGACTGGCGAAAATCCTGTTGATGCGATGGTATTCTTTTACAATTTTCTGGCTGAGCATGCGTGTGTATTCATCTTCACGCTGCATGTCTACAGTAATATTTCCGTTCGAAATAAAATAATCACGGTTGTCTATAATACGGCCTTGTTCATCTAAACTATTTCCATTGTCATCTACATAATTGCCAAGCACATCAAGCCCGCTGCCGATGGATACTGATATGTTAGACCCTTTGGTGAAGAACTTGAAGAGAAAGCGAACCATTTGGAAACTTCCGTATTGATCTTGTTCAGGTAAGTAACGATCCTTACCTTTTACATGAAGATAATCGTCAATTAACTCGGGAGCTTCCAAAACAAAGTGATAGTTAATGGTTACTGGTACCACAAATATTTTTTTCACATCTACACCTGTGTTTTCTTGATATAAACTTCGTTGCGCTTCAATGGCGGTGCTCAATAATCCTAACTTCAATTGTTTTTCCAATAACCCTGATCGAGAACGAGTGCCTCCTGGAAAAAATAAACTGTGTGCCCCTTTTTGGATGGCGAGATTAGAATACATTTTAAGTACTTCAAGATAGGGCAGGTTCTTTTTTCTTCGGTCTACTTTATAAGCTCCCAAACTCTCCATGAAGTAGGCTAAAATCTTAATGTTAAAAAGATTTAAGCCGGCACCATAAATAAAAGCGGGCAAGCCTAATGAATGTATTACCCAGCCAATAAGTATTGAATCGAGGTTGCTAAAATGAGTGGGCACCATTACTACGGTTCCTTTCTTAGCAAGCTTTCGAAGCATTTTTACTTTGCCTACAATCTGGATTTTATCCCGCAAGGTGTAACGGTTTCTAAAAAAGCCGCCAAACTTTTTAACACGCGCTCCATTGAGCAATCGCACAAACCAAAATTTAATTACTTCGCGCGCTACTTTGTAAGAGCTAGGTTTAAAATTGCCCGCTATTTCGTTGGAATAGCGCTGGATAATGGAAAGTAAAATCTCTTCTTCTTTTTTGGATCCTTCTTCAGTTGCCTTGCTGCTAAGTTCAACAAGATCGCTTTTTATTTTACTCCAAAATTTGGGTTCATCTTTTGGGTCAACACGCCACCGGTTTCTTTTGATTCTATTTTGTT
>JANXRR010000234.1 GCA_025356795.1 Bacteroidia bacterium | reverse complement strand
CATTAAAGTATACGCTGTCAGAAAATTCGTCTTTAAAGTTTAGTTATAATAGAACACGACAATATATTCAAATGCTGTCCAACACAACAGCCATTGCTCCAGCAGATACTTGGAAGTTAAGTGATGGCTTCATTAAACCACAAATTGGGGATCAGGTTTCTGTCGGGTTTTATAAAAATCTGCGTGCTAACACCATTGAGTTTTCTGCTGAGGCATACTATAAGACTATTCAACATGCATTGGATTTTAAAAGCGGTGCCACGCTGATTTTGAATCACCATATCGAAACCGATTTATTGGATGCGAAAGGGAAAGCTTACGGAATCGAATTCCTCTTAAAAAAGTCAAGCGGAAAATTAAATGGTTGGATCAGTTACACGTATTCTCGTTCTTTTCTTCAAACACAAGGCACTTATTCTTCAGAAACGATTAATCGTGGTGAGTATTACCCTAGCAATTATGACAAACCTCATGCGATTAATGTCATAGTCAACTATAAATTTAGTCACCGACTTAATATATCAGCCAATTTTACTTATAGCACGGGACGCCCCATTACTCTTCCTCAAGCTAAATATGTATTAGGTGGTTCGATACGACTGTATTATTCCGACCGCAATCAATTCAGAATTCCAGATTACATACGCACCGACCTTTCAATCAACTGGGAAGGGAATCACAAAAACAAAAAACTGGCACACGGCTCTTGGTCATTGAGTTTATATAATTTATTAGGCGCTGCTAATGCCTATTCTATTTATTTCGAATCAAAAGATGGAACAGTGAAAGGCTACAAACTTTCGGTTTTTAATCAACCCATTCCAACCCTTACCTACAATTTTAAGTTCTTATAAAATGGAAACACGATCAATTAAAAGAACTCATTGGAATCAGGTAAGCACTTTTATATGTGAATTAAAAACGATCACAAGCAAATGAAAGTAAGAACGACCTGGAGAAAATTTGTTCTTTTCACTTTGCTCCTCGTGGCAGGTTGCATTGAACCCTATCAACCACCTGTAGCGACAAATAACAAAAACATCCTGGTGGTGGATGGCTCGTTAAACACCAATGGTATTAGCGAAATCACTCTAACTCATGTGTTAAGTCTTGGGTCTTCAAATGATCCCTTGGCAGTGACTGGCGCAACCGTTAAAGTTGAAAATTCAAATGGTTTAGTAATTACTTTTAATGAAGGAGCCGCTGGCCATTACTTAACTAGTTCACAAACACTTCCTACCCATGTGAATTACCGATTGGTTATTAATACTGTGGATAACAAAAAATATGTGTCTTCTTTTGTTCAACCTATTATCTCTCCAACAATTGATTCGGTTACTTGGGAATTGACAGCTGATAAAGGAGTACAGATCTATGCCAACAGTCATGATCTTCAAAATAATACTAAAAGGTATCTTTGGAAATATACTGAAACGTGGCTTTATACATCCGCATTCCAATCTCGATTTAAATGGATAAATGGGCAAGTAGTTGCAAGATCAGAAAATGATGACATCTATCATTGTTATCAAACAGAGTATTCAACAAAGATATTATATAGCTCAACCGAGGCACTCAATCAAGACATCGTGACGAGATTTCCAGTTACTTATATGCCACAAAATTCAGAGCGGATTTCAAAAAAATACAGCATTCTGGTTACCCAATATGGACTGACCCAAGAAGGCTATAATTTTTGGTCTCAATTAAAAAAGAACACAGAGGACTTAGGCACCTTGTTTGACCCGCAACCAAGTTTAGTGACAGGAAACTTTCAATGTTTGACTAATTCCGATGAAGTTATATTGGGTTTTTTTACAGCGGGAACAAATTCAGAAAAAAGAATTTTCATTCCATCTGAAAAACTCGCCATTCTTGCTGCTAAAAATTATCAAACAATCTATTCAGATTGCATTGCAGACACCCTCTTTAATAAAGATATTCCATCTTGGAAGTTCTCTAAAATTGAATCCATAATAGACATTGCTGCTATGGGTAGAACCACTGTAGGTTATAGGGTATCAAGCCTTAACTGTGTCGATTGCAGGCGTAAGAATGGCACCAATATTAAACCTGCATTCTGGCAATGAAACTTCTCGTTCAACTTAGTGTTCTTGTTATTTTTGTTAGTTCACATGTGTTCGGCCAATCCGATAAAATCAACACGTTGGTTAAGTCTTTTAGTGACTATCAATCGAAAGCCATTCAAGAAAAGATATTTGTTCATACGGATCGAAATTTCTTTGTTACAGGCGAAGTACTTTGGATGAAAATTTATTGTTTAGAATCTACTGCCAATATTCCTATAAGCATAAGTAAAGTCGCTTATGTTGAACTTATGGATTCCAATAATAAAGCCATTCTACAATCTAAGATTGAACTTACCAACGGAAGTGGATATGGCTCATTGTTTTTACCCGCTTCTATAAATTCTGGAAATTATGTTCTAAGAATATATACAAACTGGATGAAGAATTTCAGTGCAGAATTTTATTTTCAACAACAACTTACAATTGTAAATCCATTCAAAAGATTGGAATCTCTGACAGAAATAAGTCAAAATGCAAATCGCGTTGAACTCAAATTTTATCCTGAAGGAGGAAGTCTTGTTAAAGGATTGCCTTCCACTGTTGGGTTTAAAGTAAATGATGAGTTAGGCAATGGCATTCATGCCGATGGGATTATTTTGGCTAACGGAAAAGATACTGTTACGCGGTTCTCTACCTTGCACTTCGGTTTAGGCAGCTTCAGCTTTACGCCACAAGCAAGCAATGTTTATGAAGCGATTCTGCTTTCAGAAAAATCAAAACAACGATTTAAACTTCCCCCCTCTCTTGACAGTGGCTGCACCGTCCATCTAAGTGAAAGTGCTGATTCAAAAGTGAAAATGAGTGTTCAAAGTTCTTTTCAATCTGGCACGCCTCTTTACATAGTGGTGCATTCAGGAAATACGTTGAAAGCCGCCAAAGCAAATGTGGTGATTGACGGTAAGACTCAGTTTGTTTTTGCCAAAGATCAATTAGGTAATGGCATTATCCATTTTACATTATTCGACAATAACTTAAATCCAATTTGTGAGAGATTACATTTTATCAGATCAAAAAACAAGGTTGATTTAAATGCAACAGCCGACAAACCAATTTATTATCCAAGGCAAAAAATCTCAATTGTAATTGAAGCCAAAGAAGAACTATTGTTATCCAACCTTAATGCTTCTATTTCTGTTCATGCTTTCGACAGCCTAATAAACAACCCTCAGATCAACATTCTTACTTTTACAAAGCTCACTTCAGAATTGAGAGGCGCTATTGAATCACCTGAATTTTATCTTGGCAATAATGATGAATTTACCAACAAGGCATTAGATAACTTAATGCTTGTGCATGGTTGGAGCCGCTACTCTTGGAATTCAATCTTACATCAAGATTCAACCCTACCATTAAATCTTCCGGAGGTGAACGGGCATCTAATACAAGGAAAAACAGTAAACAAGATTACCAACAAACCTGTTCCTGGGATTATCGCTTTACTTGGTGCCCCTAATAAAATCATCCACTCCTACACCTCACAGAGCAATAAGGAGGGCACTATCTATTTTGAGATGAAAAACTTTTATGATGCCCAACGGATTTTCGTTCAATCACTGCCTGGTCAAAATGACTCAGTAAAAATACAAATCGAAGATCCCTTCTCAGCAAATTTTTCAAGCTTCAAACCAACTACCTTTAAATTGAACTCAGTTACAGAGCATGCCCTTTTGCAAAAAAGTATTGCTATGCAATCTCTCAGTATTTTTCAACCTGCTTACAGAGGAAAGTTAGCAGTAGTAACTGCTGATAGCACCAATTTTTATGGCAAAGCAGATGAAGATTATTTGTTGGATGACTATACTCGCTTTAAGTCAATGGAAGAGGTGATGCGAGAATATGTTCCGGGAGTGCTAATCAAAAAGAGAAAAGATGATTTCATTATGAGGGTGATAAACACTCCTATAAATCGTCAATTTGAGAAACATCCGCTTGTGCTTTTAGATGGTGTGCCTATTTTTAATGCTACTAAAATAATGGATTACGATCCCTTGAAAGTAAAACGATTGGAAGTAATGACAAGGCCATATTATGTGGGTGCGTTAGTGGCTGATGGGGTGGTTAGCTTTACTTCTTTTAAAGGCTTGGCTGAGGGGTTGGAAATAGACGAAAATACTGTTGCGTTAGATTATGAGGGGCTTCAACGAAAAAAGGAATTCTATTCGCCCGACTATAGCACCGTGTTGGCTGTGCAAAGCAGACTCGCAGATTTTAGAGATTTATTGTATTGGAATCCAAGCATAGTTCCCGATAAAGACGGCAAAATTCATATTGAATTCTATTCCTCTGATAAAGTTGGTAAATATGAAATTAACATTCAGGGAATCACGAAAGGAGGCAAAGCAATAGTTGGCCGTAGTTATTTTTCGGTGATTAGATAGATTTCAAAATTCAAGATTCAAAATCTCAGCAGAAAATACCCCGATAGAATTATTGGTAATCTAGGGAAACCAATAACCGAGAATGAATAACTTCACGCATGATCAATTTTCTTAGAAAAATCAGAAAGAAGCTTATGAACAAGGGCAAGGTGAAGAGTTACCTATTATACTCTAGTGGCGAAATCATACTCGTAGTGATTGGTATTTTGATCGCCCTGCAAATCAACAACTGGAATGAAGAGAATAAAGACAAGCAATTAGAAGAGATTACTTACTGCAAACTTTTAGAAGATGTAAGTCAAGATGAGCTTCAATTGAAAAACTTAGTTAATGATAATGTCCAGCGTTTGAAGAGCAACAAGGAAATGATCAGGCTCTTGCAAGCAACTCAAGTAGATAAGGAAAAGGAGTTGAGTTTTAAAATATCTATGCCTGAGGAGTCTAATTCGTTTTTCACATAATAGATATCCTGAAAACCAATCTCTTTAAAATCCTTAGCGGGATTAAGGTGTACATTGAGGCTGGCATCGGCTATAATGTCTGAGATGTCGCTGTAGCCTTCCATCATGGCATAGTAGTTTAATAATTTCTTTTTCAGCAGTTGATCGGTTAAGATATTCAACTTCCCACTGGATTTTAGATCTTCAAAAGCAGCAAGACTTGGCCTGAACTTGAATCGA
>JANXRR010000229.1 GCA_025356795.1 Bacteroidia bacterium | reverse complement strand
CCATTGCGCAATGCCGTTGCAGTCGGGGCAACTTGTGCTTGTAAACGCTCCGTAGCTGACAATGAACGATGTGTTTGCACATAATCCAACACAATGCTCATCAAAACGATAATAATGATGATGCAGGCATCTATTATGTTTTTAGTAAAAGCAGAGACAATGGCTGCAATAAGTAAAATATTAGCTAGATTAAAGATGACCCCACCAATAAAAGCGGTACGTAAATTAGCAACATCGGCTTGCTGAATATCGGTTAAAAAACTTCTTCCCTCCTGCCCCGTGCTTCCAAGCGTAAAAGCAATAAGAATAGATGAGCAAAATACCAATGACATAATCCCAATAGAATAATTCAAACCGCCATGATTGCTCTGCCCACTTTTGAGTATTGGCCCATGAGCCCCAACAAAACATAGTGATGAAACAAAAAATTACTGCCAGCGAATAGCTTTCGATAATGAACATGGAGTTATGGATTAAATTTTTTGCTAGTAAAAATATACAAAAACATTTCGGAGGCATGCCAGGTGTGTGTCAGGCAAATTTTTTGATCAACTAGTTGTTTATCTAAAATTGCGAGCTTACTATAATTTGCATCACTTGCGTGCGCTTCCCACGTGAGCGGATAGTTGCGGTCACCCAGAATTCCATTATGCTCATTATAGAAATGATCTTCAGCCCAAGTCAAGTAAGGATAGTTGGTGCTATTCTCTTTTTCAAAACGTGGTCCTTGTACATGTTGATCTTGAAAATCCCACCAGAATAAAGCAGAATAAGAATCATAGTGTTTCGGAATTTGATAAGGATCGGATAATCCCAAACTTTTCAATCCGTATTTCATCCATTTAGTTTGAAATACACTATGCGTGGCATAATCTGTTTTACCCTCCAGTGCATGTTGGTTTACAAACTGTTGAGCGGAATCAAGAACTGCTTTTACTGCAGGATGATTTTTATCAGCAACTAATGAAATGAGGAATAATACTTCTCCCGGATTATCCGCTTCACTCATGCCGTGATTGTTTCTATCGAAAGGATCGCGAATTGAAAGTATCCAGTTTTTTATCAGATCAAGATTATTGGTTTCTTTTAAAACCATCGCCATCAATGCAGCATCCCGATACCAGGGTTTTTCATACCCTAAAAAATTAGGAAGTGGTAATCCATTATTAATGTTGATGAGCACCTCATGATGAAGAACGCGGAGTATAGGGCCAAACTTATTATCGCTGAATTGGGGCAGCTGCAATTTACTTTTAGTTAAAGTTTCTCTCTTTCCATTCTCTTCTACAAAAACACCTTCCTCATCTTCACTGATTATTACATTGCCTTTTTCTGTTTGCAACCACGCCGTGTATTCAGAAGGGACAATCGTTTCCTTCTTTACTATCCATTGTCTTAGTGTCACTCCAGTTTTTGCATCAATCAACGAGCCCTCCTTATAAATAATTTTTTTTCGGTCCCCCATTCCAAAAAAGAAAAATTTTACATCCGGCAATATTCTTTTAGTAACATGAAGCTTTCTCAGTTCACTTAGGTTTTGTTCATAGACAATTAAGGATTGCGCTGGAGATTGTGCATGCAATATTGCTGACCACACAACAAACGAAAACAAAAACAGAAGCTTCATGCTATTGATGAGAAGTATCTGCGGCCTTGTCGGAATATACAATCACTTCATCTAAGCGAATGGTTTGCTTATCGCTGGGATTCAATAACTTTATTTTGACAGTGTGCTTTTGTTTGGGCAATTGGTATTTCCAAAACAGATCATACTTTCGTGTAGTGTAGCTGGCGGGTAGCTCAGAGGTCTCCACTAGCTTGCCATCCATATATAATTCAACTTTCGATGCGTGCTCTATATTCTGATCCCATTTTGCTGATTCCCCTTTGAGTACGAAACCGATCCCTTCAAACTCAAAGGTGTATTCATCCTTCAAAGATGTACCAAGTCCTCTTTTCTCAATGGGAAAATGACCTTCAAAACTTTGTTCTAGTTTTACGGCTTGTGGCTGTTGTACTTTTATTGAAACACTATTGCCTTCTACTTTTCCGCCATTGCGTTGAATGTTTTGCAATGCATGCTTATAACTGATTTCATACACCTCGTTCAAAGACATGGTAGTATATTTAAAATCTATCCCTTCTGCTTCGGCCAGGCCTTGCTTCCAGTATGCGGGAATTTTATCATAGCCAATTAATGCTCCAAGTATGCCGCCCGCAGAGGACGGATTGCAATCTGAATCTTGCCCTGCCCTTGTGCTTATCTCCAATGTTTTAG
>JANXRR010000402.1 GCA_025356795.1 Bacteroidia bacterium | reverse complement strand
TGAGAATAATGCGACCGCAACTGTATCGCCATGAAGAGCGGTATTAAGATCGGGAGTAGTAACATACACATCTTTGCCCTCCTCGCCTGTAACAACATAACCAAAGCGTGCATTTACATGGTCAACAATGCCAGTGATTGGTGCAATGGTGGGCATTGTTCGCTTCTTACTTTTATAGCTGCCGTTGCCCAATTGTTCAAGGGCTCCTTCATCTTCCAATATATCAAGTTGCCTGTAAAAATCTTTAATGATGTCTTTTTTCTTTAGCCCAAGTTTTTTGATGAGCTGATCCGGACTATACGCTTTGCCAGTCATCTCTTCCAGAAATAGCAAAAGCGTGGTTCGCACACCTGCCTTTTCCTTTTTTACTTTCTTCTCCTTTTCTTGTTTAAATTTCTTTTTGCTCATGGATTGTTTTTTAGGGCAGTACTAACTGCAGAGGACACGAAGAGCCATTGAGATTTTTCTCTTTCTGTGTGTATTTAACTTAGTGTTCATTGCGGTTAAGTTAACCATCAGGAAACAATATTTTGGGTGGCGATAATCGGGAATCCTTTCATCTTTAAATAAAGTTGAGCTACAGCAATTACATCGCCCAAACAATAATCTGCAATTTTCTTTAGGTTTTTTTCTTTGTAATAGACTTCATTTACTTGGCTGCCATCAATTTCGCCCTTACTGCTGGGTATGTTAAATATAGTGGCAAGTAAATCTAATGAAGTGTAGTGTTTATAATCCCCAAACTTCCAAAGTTCCATTGTATCGAGATGAGGAATTTCCCACGTTTTTTTTCCGGCTAGGTTAAGTACAGATGGAAGTGGTATTTCGTTCACTAACATTCTTCGGCTCAAATATGGGAAGTCAAATTCCTTTCCGTTGTGCGCACAAAGTTTGGTAGACACCTCCATCTTTTCAACAACTGTTTTGAATTCCTGTAAAAGTTTCTTCTCATCATCGTTGTAAAGAGATTTAACTTTCAGGCCAAGCTCACCATTTTCATTTTCAGTATAGCGACCAATGCCAATTACGATAATTTTCCCAAATTCAGCATAGATGCCAGCGCGTTCATAAAACAAGTCTTCATCAGTTTGTTGGTCATCACGCTGTTTAAAGAAATTTGATTTGCGAGCCCATTGCACTTTAAGCCTGTCGCTTAACGAATCGTAGTTGTCGGTACAACCAACGGTTTCTATGTCTAGAAAGAGTATGTCTTTTAGGTCAGCGTTCATGTCTTATTTCCATTCTAAAAATACACATAAGAATCATTATCCCAAAGATGGTATAATAATTGTTTGCCCTACACCATGCGAAGGATCGTTATCATGCTTGCTTGTGCCTTTCCTTTGGTAGTGGTTACAATCATCACTTCATCACTTTTATGGATGTCAGGTTCACCTTACTTTTTGATCATCATCTTCTGGACGAAAGTAATTGAACAACGGGAATACTTATAAAATAACCAGAGAAGAGCAGCTTTTAGAGCTAGGCTATTTACATGAACTATGAATGCAATACACCCTGTAGACCTAGTTCTTTTATATAGATCAAATTCTCTTCGCAGATAGAATCCGGCACAAATACAAAACGCTTATCGTAAATAGTAAGCCCAATGTAATAGCTCACCCAGTACTCATTGTTGAGATGAAGCACATTGGGAAGAATAGGCTCTACCAAAGCAACGCTATGAGCGGCAACCGTTTGTAAAAAATGCCGTAGCGTGGAGGTACGTTGCCGCTCGCCTTCACTCTCGCCATAACCTTGGCTTGCCACCAATGTATTCTCAATTTCAAAATCATTGTTGTTGATCAGATACACTTTCCATTCTTCCAATCCTTTAAGTCCTTCGCGAGCTACAGCAAGCGTTACGTTCTGCACAGGTGGAATTTTTATATCCTTTATCATATATTTTTATTTGATCTTGTCGGAAAATCTAAAATGTCATTTCAAAAAGCAAAGCCATTTTTTCTTTCAGAACACTTTTTACTTCACCGATGTTCATTTTATAACCAATCTCTTTTTCCATTGACGTGACTGCCTTGTCGTTAATCCCGCAAGGCACAATGTTGCTGA
>JANXRR010000225.1 GCA_025356795.1 Bacteroidia bacterium | reverse complement strand
ACGATGCGCAAAATGGACCTGATCACGTAGATGCCCATCGCTCCACTGCTTATGTTGCAGGTGGATACGTTAAACGCAACTTGGTAGATCATACCATGTATTCCACATCGGGGATGTTGCGAACTATTGAATTAATTTTAAGTATTCCGCCCATGAGCCAATATGATGCTGCGGCCACACCGATGTATCGCTGCTTTGCCACCAAAGTTAATGAAACACCCTTTCAGTCAGCGAAAGCAAATGTGGATATTGATGCAAGAAATCTTGCTTCTATTAATCCTAAGAACGCGCTATTTAATTTGGTAAATGTTGATGCCGTGCCAGAAGTAGATTTTAATGCAGATATTTGGTTATCGTTGAAAGGGAAAAATAAGCCCATGCCAGTGCCAAGAAGAAGTGCATTTGTGAGGGTGAATGCTTTGACGGAAGATGATTAGAAGAAGTTTTTTCTCATAGAAGATTTTGTGTTTTCATATTGCCCTCTCTCTCAAACTATGCATGGCCTTATTGGTAAATACAAAGTCGTCAAACTCTTTCATGCCTGAATTCATAATTTGATCATTGGTGCCTTCCCATAATTTCTGACCTTTATAGAGGAACATAATATTCTCACCAATACCCATTACGGAATTCATATCGTGAGTAACAACCACTGTTGTGATATCAAACTCATGGGTTATCTCTTGTATCAAGTCATCAATAACGATGGATGTTTGAGGATCGAGACCTGAGTTGGGTTCATCGCAAAACAAATAGTTGGGATTGTTTACAATGGCACGTGCAATGCCCACTCGCTTCTTCATACCACCACTTATTTCAGAAGGCATTTTTTTATTCACGTTCTCTAAGCCCACACGCTTTAAACAAAAGTTGACGCGATCAAGCTTTTCATCGGTGGGCATCTTTGTGAGTATATCAAGTGGAAACATTACATTTTGTTCTACATTTTTTGAATCAAACAATGCTCCGCCTTGAAATAACATGCCAATTTCTCTTCGCACTTCCGACTTCATTTCTTTGTCAGCTTCGGTGAAATTTCGGAGGTCAAAAAAAACGTTGCCTTCATCGGGTTGTAAGAGCCCGACAATACATTTTAGCAATACGCTCTTACCTGTTCCACTGGAGCCAATGATTAGATTAGTTTTTCCTTTTTCAAATTCACCACTTATGTCGGTGAGCACGGCTTTCCCTCCAAATGATTTCGAGATGCGATTTATTTTTATCATAACGTTAGTTAACACTTACGAACACATTGTGTGATCATGCCCTAGTGTAATTTGGTTTTATCGTAGTTCAACATTCGTAATTGCTTCTTACTAATTGTTTAGAGTAGCAACTCTGCCAATAAATAATTGGATAGGAGCACGGCAATCACGCTTGTGGTAACAGCGGCTGTGCTTGAAATACCAACTTCAAGTGCTCCGCCTTGTGTATAAAATCCTTTAAAACAAGAGATGGAAGAAATCAGGAAGGCAAACATAAATGATTTAGTTAAAGCAAAACTGATTACAAAAGGATTGTAATTAAACCGAAGCCCTGTAACAAAATCAGTAGGGGAGATAACACCACTTATCGTTCCTACCAGATAACCTCCAATGAGCCCACAAACGCCTGCTAAAATTACCAGCAATGGGTACATTAAAACAGACGATACAATTTTAGGTAGCACAAGGTAAGAAGTTGAATTAATGCCCATCACTTCCAGAGCATCAATTTGTTCGGTAATGCGCATGGTTCCTATTCCACTGGCCATGCTCGAACCAACTTTGCCTGCAAAGATTACTGCCATGATAGTAGGCGCCAATTCAAGAAGCATCATTTCCCGAACCACTTGAGCTATTATAAATCGAGGAATGAATGGGCTCACCATATTGTATGCTGTCTGTACGGTAGTAACGGCACCCATAAAAAACGAAACAAGCATAATAAGAGAAGCCGATTTCACCCCTATTTGCATGCACTCGTCAAGTGTAAGTTTATAATAAGTGGCAAACGTTTCCCTACGCACAAATAGGGATCCCAAGAACATTACGTATTTTCCAAATTCCTTCATGGTATTTCAGTTATCAGGTACTCTGTTTTTGGTTACAGGTGTAGGTTATTTAGCACACCCAACGGTCTGTCTTATTACTACAAACGGGTAACTGTAAGTTGACAACAATTAACTTTTAGTAACTTTCCCAAAGATAAAATAAATTCTATATGAACAAGTTTGTAGTGGTAACG